>JAGUYA010000066.1 GCA_020061545.1 Candidatus Omnitrophota bacterium | reverse complement strand
ATCTTTGAAGCCCCTGTGGAGGTTGTTGTCCAAAAGCTTGTCTGATAAACTGCTTGCTTCCACCCTACAGGATTAACTATCGGCTGAAGCCAGACAGGAGCAAGACGACCCACCTCTCCTACTGCACCGGGAATATAACCTACGCCTAAAGCAACTAAGCCTCCACCCAGACTTAAGGGCTTGCCGGTATTAACTATATTAACTGTATTAGATATCTGATAGCAAGAATAGGCGTATATTGCATTCCTACCGCCAAATATCCTACCTAAGGTAGGCATAGTAGATAACTTTACAACCTTGGAATCTGTTACCATAAAATCTATATGTTTTCCATATTTTGCATATTTTGCATATTTCAATGCTCCAATTCCCGGAAGAATATCCAATCCTGTTTGTATTACTCCTTCACCTAAGGTTAAACCTTCGCCAGTTAAGCCATATTTTAATTTGTCAGAAGCATATAGGCCAAAAACTACACCTCCTAATAAAAGTACTCCTCCTGCTACCTTAGTTATTAGGGGCTCAGGAGCAGCAAGAAGACCTAAACCAACAGCACCTAGGCCTAAATTTGCACCACTTGCAGCACCTATTTTATAGATATCCTCCGGAGATTTAAGTTCAAACATAAGCCCGGGTATAACAGATATAAGCGGTATATACTTCATGCAGCCACTTTGATCAATAAATTCCTTTTTACGTTCGTCTCTCTGCACAAGGAGGTTAATAAAGCTTTCAACTACCCGAAGATTATGGGGATCTTTATGGATTAGCTCTACTATCTTTAGCACATCTCCTTTTTCAAATGCTTGCCTCAGATTGCCGAACCTCTTGGAATTAGTTAAGATTGAGGTTTCAGCAAGATCACGTTTAAGCATTTCTCTTGCTATAGGCGCGAGTCGATCTACTAATTGTAAATCCTTAAGATATTGATTTACCTCATTTAACTTATCTAACTTTCCTTGGCTTGCATATTTTAAGGCCTCATCTAATTTTCTCTTGATAGAAGGAAGAATTGAAGGTGGAATTTGCTTTTGTCGTTCTCTTGCCAAGGCAAAGAGTTCATCTAGGTTAAAATTATTCCATCCTTTTTCTTCGCTTAATTGTTCCATCGCCCGTCTTACAGCTTCCCCCTTATTTTGTTGCAACCTTTCTACTTCTTCTACAAATTTTTTATATTCTTTTATATCTTCTATATTCTTTAACTGATAAATCCTAATAAGTGTATTTTGATTATAGATATAATCTTCTTTGTTAATCCGGACTATATCAACTCCTAACTTTTTTATAATTTCCACTGTAAAAGGATTTACTCTAGGATCTTCTTTCTTAAATGGTTCCAGTAATTTTGCCAACGCTGTATATTGCTCCATAAGGAAAATCTTATTATCACCTATCACATACAACTTAGTATCCGAACCTCTGCAGATCTTATTACCGTCAACAGTTTTACCTGTATCCATAAGCTTAATTTCATTTCCTCGAGCGTCTCTTAAAGACATCCCTCCTACAGCTAACCAATTAACTCCTGCTGGCAGCTGTTTTAATTTTTTACCAGCATCTAAATTCCAATACCTTCCCTGTGTATCAATAGCATATTTATTGTCTTTGCTTATTTTGTTAAAGCTTAATTTCTCGTTCTGATAATAAATGCCATCTACCCTTACCTCTTTACCGTCAAAACTAACTACTTTGTCCAACTCTCCTAGTTTTATCTTCGTTGTTTGTCCTGGGTAAAGGACACGACCAAAAACTGAAGCTACACGATTGCCCTTTTCATCTCTTGAAGAAGTAAATTCTAATTTTCCCGGATTAAGAGAGACCTTGAAATCACTAGTTACCATTACTAATTTTCTGGGGTCAGCTGCCAAAGGTAATTTATCTATTTTTACTCCTACTGCTCCGGGATTAGTAGCGATAGGGTGAGCCTGAAGCTGATGAAAACCTTGGGGAATAGCAAATTCCAAAGAGCCTTTTTGAAGGGATGTAAAAATATTGAAATTATGTTTTGTTGTCCATTGAGTATTAGAATGGGTAATTATCTTTGACCACCATGGGCTAGTTCCTTCGCCTGTAGGAACATTAGTAGTTCCTGTTGTTTTTAAAATAAGGCAGGATTTATCTCCTGTGCTTCTTAAGTCAACCTGAGGCAAAACATAGGCAAGATCAACTTTATCTGGATCTGGTCTAAATGACTTTATTAAACCCACATAATCTCCCTTTTCTGTAGGCAAATTATACCCTTGCCATTTCTTGGCAGAATAATCTCCATCTTTTCCAGTGAAGAAAATGCCATGCTTATTCCAGAGGAATCCTGTACCACTCTTACTATCTATAAAATATCCTTCGTGCTTTTTATGGTCAGGCTGCTCTAAGCCATGCATACTGTAACCGCCAAAAGTTACTCGCTGATTATTGAGTGGAGCAATGCCTAAAGAGGCAACCAACCCCAACCCCTCTACTGTTTGACCAAAGGGAATAACTGTAACTTCTCCATTTCTAATATTCACCACTCGACCAAAGTTTGTCCCCCGGGCAAATCCAAAGATATTACCAGCAACAAGAAGATAGATATTGCCGTCATAACCAATAGATAAAGATGTCCTGCCATCAGTAGTAAGCACAACCAATTTCTTGCCACTATAGGGATCATCATGCTTATTTTCTATTTTTATTCTATCAGGAGAAAGATTTTTAAGCACGAACGTGGTTAATTCTTTCGCATTGTTGCCAGGTTTATCATTTCCAGGCTTAGGGGTCTCTGCTATCTTCCCAAAATCATAAAGAAAACCAAGTTCTTCTTTAGGAGAATATATTTTTATTATGGGTATATATCTTTCAACCAGCCAATTTATCTCCTCTTTGCCCTTTTTATATTTTGCTGAAGGAGTAATAACCTGCAATTCTCCTTTTGCCGCATTTTTAATCCCTATTCTTTCTACTACTTCACTGGTCTCTTTCTTAATAATATCTAACTGCGCCTTGTTTGAATTAACCGAAAAGTCTAAGTATTTAAACTCATCTATTCCTTTTCCAATTAACTGCTTTGCCTCAGAAATGCTTATATCTTTTAAAACAGCATCGTAAGTTTTAAGTGGGAATAAGAGATTTTTCGTCCTTATCATGTCTACTGAATCCGGATTAATAGTAATCTGAGAAGGAATGTCATTAGCCTTAAGCACTATTCCAGCCAAATCATTTGCTTTAATGCCTTCTTGGCCTATATTCATCCAGTGAAAATCACTATTGGGAGTCAGCCAGAATGATGATAGGGTATTGCTATCTTTATAATAAGCACTGTGTTTGCCTACGGGTAAAGCATTATCTTTACCAGTAAAACTTCTATCTAAAGTCATCCCTATATCAAAAAGATCCTGCTGAAAATTCCAAGGTAAAGCACCAAAGCCAAAACTGGCATAGCCTGTATAACTCATCCATTCTTTGCTCTCAGGAATCCTTGATAAAGTGGCTTTTTTTTCAGGTTCTACGCCGTTGGATTTAAAACTTCTTCCCTCGTGGGGGTCTTTTGAAGATACTTGGGTAGGAGTTTTAAACTGGTCTAAACCAAAGAATACCTTAGCATTTTCATCCTCAAAGAATAATCTTCCTTCTTTATTTATTATAAGGGTTGCTTTAACTTCTTCAATTGCTCCTGGAATACTACGGTTGTCTTCGAGTCTAAAAAGCTGACCATTAAGATTTAAAAATCCAGTAATATCAGGAGGAGGATTGATTATCTGAGAATCCTTCATCTTATAACCTGTGGAACTTTTGATTCCTAAAGAGCCACTACCTCTAACAATCTCATCTATCTTTGGTTGACCATCTTTAATATGAAGATAATAACGCTCTCTTACAAGAGAAGGCATATTGATATCAAAAACTCTACCATTGATAATCTGGGTAAAGCCATCAAAACCATCACCGTAAGAAAACTCTATTGATGTTCCTGTATCTACCTCAATTGAAACCCCTCCGCTTCTGTGCTCTACATAATACTGTTTGTCGCTGTCAGAACCTCTTATAAAAGAAGAAGAGACACTGATAACAGGCGAGGTCCTTTCTAAAGCCACAGCCTTTGCTCCAGGATTGGAAGATAAATCCATAAATAGTCCACCAGGACCATGATAAAACTCTATTAAACCTCTTAATCTAAGGCCATGCCCACTATCTCCTAAGTTTTCTATCGTATAGGAAGATTCGCTTGGAGGCATAAATCTAAAAACATCGTGAGGCTGGGAAAATGTATGTTGAATTTTTTCTTCTGCAGGAGATTTTGATTCCAAAGAAGGACCTACTGGAGCAAGTGTTTCTTGTTTACCTTGGCCAGTGGTTAAATCTATCCACCTCCTTAAGAATGGACCTCCTCCTGGATTAAAACTCTCTGGCAGAAAATAGTCTTTTATTGCTTCTCCTTTGGTAGTTAATTTTAAAAATCCATATTGATTAAGTAGATTCTCTTTCTCATCTTTAAATAATTTCTGGGCTTCTTCATAAGACACCTCTCTTTTGTCTCTTAAGCTCCTTATCTGTCGATAAAACTCTATTGCTAAAGGCTCAACGGCTTTATTAAGATATTCAAAATATTCTCTTATCTTAGTGTCGTTCTTCTCGTTCTCGGGTATTCTTTTATCTACCATACTCTTTAAAATTTCATTAAAGCTCTTAACCTTAGGATTTGGTTGAAAGACTGAATTGGCTGTGAATAAAACATTATTCAACGGGTCAGGTTTAATATCAACCATTGAACCTTGAGCCTCGTATTTTCCTTCCTTAAGATACACCCAGGAAGAACCTGTCCAGATTAAAGGCTTATCATCTTGTGCAGTTATTGCTACATTATAAAGCCGAACTATTTCTCCTTTTTCGGTTATCTCTCTATTTATCTGGGGGTCAAAATAATAATTGGACTCTAAGCCAGGTGTCTTCTTTGTAGAAGTAAAGAATTTATTCTCATCAGGACTGTGATTTAAAGTTACCTGTTCTTGTCCTCCTCTATACCACGAACAGGAGAAGGCAGAAGGAGCAAAACTATCTTCAGGATAAATAACTCGAGAACCAACCCCAAATTCTACCCTTCCATCTTTAACAAATGCTTGAGAACCTTCATAATTAGGATCAATCCTTAAATGACTTAAGCCAGGATGGCTCTTCAAGATACTTTCAGGAATACCGCTCTTTTTGCTCTCTTCGGGAGGAAGGGAATACACTATTGTGGGAGGAGGATTAATCTGCGGCTCAGATTCTCTGAACACATCCAAGGCGGGTAAGTATTGATGAAAACACTCTCCTTTAATTAAATATCCTTGGTAACGCCACTTATTATCTTTGATTTGGAAGAAGCTCTTGTCTTTTACCTTCTCTAAGTTATTTTCGCCAAAATTAAAACCTTGGGGAAGTCTCCAACCTTCTTCCAGTTTCTTTTGTAGCTTATCTAGAGGCGTTTCTTTCGGAAGGGTCATTGTTTCTTCTTTATCCGGAGTCTGTCTAACTAAGGAAATACTATCTATCCCTCCCCACTTCCAACCCTCGCCAAAAATTGCCTCACGCCTTATACCATCTACTTCTGTTCTATATTTCCAACCAGTAATATCAATATAAGTATCTTTCCAGTTTACTGCCTCATTATCCGCACGCACTAATCCATATTTATTAAGGTCATCAAGAGCTGATTTTTTATCTACATCTGCTGATAGAGCTATGTCCCGGGGTGTAATTAAAAAAGCAAGGCCGGGTTCATCTTCTTTTAATTTATTATAAATATTTAATAAAGGGTTATTGGGATCATCATAAATCACTGCCCAACTCTGGCCACCATTAAAGGTAATAAAATAGGGTTTGGCATTTTCTTTGCCTATAACACCAGCCTTTATAGAAGGAAGATTCTCTTTCTCTATAATATCTTTATCCTTAGGGTTATCTAACTTTATGAGTCTTCTTAATTCTGATCCTGATGGAGGATCTATAATATCTTTACCCTTAGGGCTATTTAAATAATCTTGGGGGGGGAGGGGGATGAGTAGAAATCCTTGAGGATCATAGAAGGGATTGATGACCAATGCCCTATCTTTTTTATAAACTTGATAAAGGTCAAATTTATTCTCATCAAATTTATCCTTATCAAATTTTACAATAAGGATTTGGGAGTAATGCCTGTCTCCATAGGAGAAAGATCCCTGTTTTTCAATTTTCTCTGGTAAGAAATTAAAAAAGAGCCCACCATTACCAAAGACTCCTAAGCCTATTTGTCCTTCTCCTCTCGGAGCTATTTGATGAATTTGATCTAAAGCTTTATATAAAACAAAGGATAAATTATGCCTTAAAGGCTCTAAACGCTCCTTATAATTCTTATTAACCTCTAATAACTTCTCATCCAGTTTCAGTTTCTTAGATAACTCTTTAAAATTATCCTCAGTTATGCCATAGCCATAAACTCTTGCAGCATCCTCAGGCAATTGCCAAGTCGTATTTTTATTATCCCAAACAGAACCGCGAATCAATTCAAACATCCCTTTTCCTGAAGGCTCATAATGCTGTTGCTGGTGAAAGGAAGTGAAAATATTTTTCTCTCCAAAAAAAGCAGTTAGACCTAAAGTAGATTGAACCGGCAAGGCTTCACTGATTTCTTGATCCAGAGACTTTCCTTCTCTGCCCTGATACTGCAAGCCTCTTGTTCCGTCCAAAGTTACCTGAGTAGCAATAAAAGAAAGGTCATAATAAAGGTGCCTGCTTTTTTCTTTTTCCACAGGATTAGCCCATTGCCAACCAATATTAATCGGATAGTCAAAACCTGTGCCAATTTCTACCCTGGCACTTGCAGGAAGAATCATTGAGGAAAATTCCTCTCTATATTTAAAAATATCAAAATCCTTAGGGTTTTGAGCTTGCTTATCAAAAAATGGTAGATATTTCTCTAATTCTACACTTAAGCTTTCCACTCTTTCCTTATTGTTTGCTCCCAATTTATTGGCTATACCACTCCAGATATTAGCAAATTCATTAAACCCTCCCTTGCCTTCAAAAGCAAATTTCAGCTTCACCCCTACTACAGCTTCTTCTACGATTGAAGCCTGCTTTGCCACATGGTCCTTATAGTCTTTATAGTAAATCTCCTGCGCCCATTCATAAACATTATCTGGGCCTACTTGGTGGACGATCCCCGCGATAGGAAATGTGGGGACATATCCTGAGTCTCCTTGCATTATTTGTTTGGCCTGCTCTATTATTTTTTGACGAACCCCTACTCCCCAGCCATTTTCACTGCCGGAAAACTCCCAACTGCCTTTGATACCTGGATTAACAAAAGCACGGACAAACACATTATCTGTATTATTTAGATGTATTAAATAACCCAACAGGCCATCTTTTAAAGAGTCACTACCAATTCCCAAAGTAGCAGTAGGCCGCCAACTTCCATCGCTATACTGCTCTCTTACCAAGGTCTCCCTCCACATCCGCACTTGCCCAATAGAATCTAAAATTTCTATTTTTGGATTGAAAAATTTAACTGGGTTGCCACGGGAAGCATCAGGAAAAGTAAGAGCGGAATTGGTAAACTGTGTAGAACTACCGTCTGCAGTAAACCCAATTGTGCCTGTAATTCTTATAGCACGATCATTTATAATCCCAACCTTGCCTTTTGTTAAGGGACAAAAAACCTGTTGAGGATGAAAAATAGAGCCATTATTAGCAGGGTCGCGTTGAGGTAAGAATCTAAAAGCAAGAATATCTCCTGGGCCGCGCAATCCTGTAAGAAAACCTTCCTTATCATGGTATATTTCGTTAATAATCCCTCGTCCTTTATGATCTACTCCAGAGAATCTATTCTCATAATAACCATGTTCTGATGAAGCCTTAATTAAATCACTAACCTTAGCTGTATTCTTAAACTCTATGCTCCAAGGTTGATTTGATAAAAGAAAGGTTATATTATTTTCTTGCCAATCTCCAATAACAGAATCTACAGTGCGATTATAAATTAGATAATGCACATCATTGCGGCTTAGGTTGTGCGTAGTCATATTAAATGGCTGGATAGTAAGAGAATAACCCGGCAGCACAGCAGGGCCTAACTGGAAATAAGGGACAGTTCCATCTTTTAGGGGTTGCCTGCTGCTAAAGGCTAAACCAGGAATAATCTCAATTCTTGTGCCTGGCTCATATCCCCAGCCAATT
>JAGUYA010000088.1 GCA_020061545.1 Candidatus Omnitrophota bacterium | reverse complement strand
CGGGTTCGCCAAGAATTTTGGCGAAAAAAATAGTTAAAAAAGTTTCTAGAAAGACAGAAGTTCCTACAGAAAAAAAAGAAGAGATTCTGGGAATGCAGGAGATGGTGGTAGAAAAAACAAAGTACCCTTATCCTGAAGCTGCCAGAGTAGTTCGTCCGATGCCGGAAGAACTGCCTTCCCAATATGGCCAGGATAAGATTGTAGTACAGGTTCGCGACCCTTGGTGGATACATGCCTATTGGGAAATCACTCCCGATACCTTTAATAGATTAAAGCAAGAGCTCCAAGATACATTCTTTAAGGCAAAAAGGACACTTAGGCTATACGATATAAGCCATATTATTTTCGATGGAACAAATGCGCATAGACTTTTTGATATCGAGATTACACCCGTTGCAAATAATTGGTATATCGATACTGGTGGTCCAGGTAGGTCTTGGTGTGTAGATTTGGGATTACTTCTTCCCGATGGTAGGTTTAAAACGATAGTGCGTTCCAATACGGTAACCACGCCTATTGAAGGCCCGTCATGGATTACTGATGAAGAATGGATGATTCCGGAAGAGATGTTTGCCCGGCTTTACGGTATGGGTTTTGGATTGGGGCGCAGTTCCCCAGTAGGAAAAGCTTGGCAGGAGAGGATAAAAAGGGAACTTTTCTCAGGGGTGCTTGCTTCTCCAGGAATTTCATCTATAATGAGTCCAGTAAAGAAGATACCCAAAGAGAGAAAATTCTGGCTCCTGGTCAATACAGAATTGATTGTCTATGGGGCAACAGAACCCGATGCCAAAGTGTATGTTCAAAATAAAGAGATAAATTTAAGACGCGATGGGACTTTTACATTGCGTTTCGCCCTTCCTGATGGCAAACAGGTCATACCGGTTAAGGCAGTATCCGCGGACAACACAGAAGAACGCACGATTACTCCAATAGTAGCCAAAGAAACCCGATAAATCAGTAACTGGTAATCTAGTAACTCGTAACTAGTAATTCAATAGATGATTACTGGCGACTTACAAGTTACTAGTTACCCTAAAATAAAAAAATGTATAAAGGATACCTTTGTTTAGTTTTGCATGGTCATCTTCCTTTTGTGAGACACCCCGAACACGAAGACTTTTTAGAAGAAGATTGGCTTTACGAGGCAATAACCGAAACATATATTCCATTAATCGAGGTCTTTGAGAAATTAATAAATGATAAGATTGATTTTAGGATAACTATGTCTCTGACCCCTACCCTAATATCTATGCTTTCTGATTCGCTTTTACAAGAAAGGTATTTAAAACATCTGAATAAGCTTATAGAACTTGCACATAAGGAGGTAGAGAGGACTCGCTGGCAGCCGGAGTTTCAAAGCCTTTCCATAATGTATCTAAACAATTTCTGTAAGGGGCGTGATATCTTTGAAAGATACAAGCGCAATCTTGTTACTGCGTTTAAGAATTTTCAGGATTTAGGTAAGATTGAAATAATAACTTGTGGAGCAACCCACGGCTATTTTCCTCTTATGGAACTTTGCAGAGAATCGATCAGGGCACAAGTAAAGGTGGCAGTAAGTCATTATGAAAGCGTATTTGGTAGAAAGTCAAAAGGGATATGGCTTCCAGAATGCGGCTATCAGCCAGGCCAGGATGAAATTTTAAAAGAGGCAGGAATCCGCTATTTCTTTACCGATGCCCATGGAGTTTTGCACGGCACACCGCGACCAAAATATGGCGTATTCGCACCTGTTTATTGTCGAGGAACAGGTGTGGCCTGTTTTGGCAGAGACCTTGAATCATCAAGACAGGTCTGGTCTTCTATTGAGGGCTATCCTGGTGATTACAATTATCGTGAATTCTATCGGGATGTAGGGTTTGATCTAGAGTATGAATACATCCGGCCTTATATACATCCTGATGGCGTAAGAATAAATACAGGTATAAAGTACTACCGTATTACAGGTAGCGAAAACAAGGAATCTTATAATCCTCATCTGGCAAGGGAGAAAGCTAGTGAACATGCAGGCAATTTTATGTTTAACCGCGAAAAACAAATTGAATATCTCTATGATTTTATGCACAAAAAGCCCATTATTGTCTCTCCCTATGATACGGAGTTGTTCGGTCACTGGTGGTACGAAGGGCCGCAGTGGCTGGATTTTCTCATCAGGAAAATTAGATTCGATCAAGATATCATCCGAATGATTACACCATCCGAATACCTAAGTGAAAATCCCAGAAATCAAGTAATTACACCATCTTTATCCAGTTGGGGCTGGAAGGGGTATAGCGAGATGTGGTTACAAGGAGCCAATGATTGGATTTATCGGCACTTACATACTGCGTCTTCCAGGATGACAGAGTTAGCCAAAAGTTTTCCTCATACCGATGGTATTTTAAAACGGGCTTTGAATCAGACATTGAGAGAGTTGCTGCTGGCTCAAAGTTCAGATTGGGCATTTATTATGGGCACAGGCACGCATACTAATTACGCCGTCCGTCGCACCAAAGAACATCTTTTAAGATTTACACGTCTATATGAAGATATAAAGTCAAATTCTATAGAAGAAAATTGGCTCTCTGATATTGAATATAAGGATAATATATTCCCCAATATAGATTACCGGGTACACCAGTAAATTTAAATGCCAAATTCCAAAATCCAAATACTACCAAATCCCAAATAACTCCAAAATCCCAAATCCAAAACTTATCTTTTGGATTTTGAAATTGGGATTTATTTGGTAGTATTGGTAATGTTTGAAATCTGGATTTAAAGCTATATGATAATAGATAAAAATAATATCCCTAAACATGTCGCCATAATAATGGACGGTAATGGCCGCTGGGCAAAGGAGCGGGGCCTTCCGCGAACGCAAGGACACCGCGTAGGCATTAAGAGAATTAGGGAAATTGTTAAGGCCGCAGATGAATTCGGGATTAAGGTAATTACCTTTTTTACCTTTTCTACAGAGAATTGGTCAAGACCCAAAAAAGAAGTAGGTATGCTGATGCGCTATTTAGATAATTTCTTGACTCGCGAAATTAACGAATTAGATAAAAATAATGTAAAGTTTATAGTTATCGGAAGAGGTAAGCCCATACCTCAATATCTACTCAATAAAATCCAGGAGGCGCAAGTAAAGACCAAAGATAATACAGGCATGACGGTAGTTTTGGCTTTAAATTACGGCTCAAGACAAGAAATAATAGATGCAGTCAAGAAATTTACTGAATCAGTGATTAAAGGAGAAATTAATTTAGAGGATTTGGATGTGGAAAGTTTCGGAGATTATTTTTATACTGTGGGTTTACCTGACCCGGATCTTTTAATCCGCACCAGTGGTGAGATGCGTTTAAGCAATTTTTTGCTCTGGCAACTTTCTTATACGGAACTATACTTTCCTAAAAAATATTGGCCGGATTTTGGAAAGGAAGAATTAGAAAAGGCAAT
>JAGUYA010000142.1 GCA_020061545.1 Candidatus Omnitrophota bacterium | reverse complement strand
GCTTTGAAAGAGAAGTTATCTAAATCTAAACCAGAATTAGATAAAGCAACAATTGAGAAGAAGTTAGAGATAATTGCTGAGTTAAAGAGTCTGATAGGCGAGGGTAAATCAAAAGAGAATTTAAGAAAGTTGTTGTGGGTATTAACCAATCCTTTAGCGGAGCAAGATAACCTAAAAAAGGTTGATGACATTGTAAGGGAATTAGAGGGTTTATTTGAAGAAGAGAACAAAGAACAGAGGCCAGATAGGATTCCTAGAGAGGAGAAAATAATTCAGGAACAACCAAGGCTCAAAGATGAACAACAAACAACAAACAAAGGAGAACAAAAGATAAACAGTAAAGAGACAGAGGAGATAAACAAATTGATTGAGGAGTTTAAATCTAAGCAGCAGGAGTACGGACAGCTTAAGCTTAAGCAGAATAAGGGATTAGAACTAAGGCAGTTACAGCAGGATTTATATCGTTTAGGAGGGCTTATCTGGATTAAGACCAATATGGCAATATTAGAAAAAGACATAGAGAGATTAGAGGAGGAGATTAAAAAGCACAGCTTAGAGGCTTTAAAGACAAAAGAAGAGATAACTCAGAGAAATCTACCTAAGTTAGATAATTTAATTGATGAAAAAGAAATCCAGAGAGCAATTGCGCAAGGAATGATTGCTAATCTCGATTGGGTGGTTAATGAATTGGGGAAGGATTTAAAGGATTGGGAAGCTATGATGGAAAGCGGAAATCTTGATATGAAGGACTTGATTGATTTTGCCTATTGGATGGGAGTTAATTGCCGCTATGATTTAAGGGCAGCGCAAAATATGCAGACCCTTACTAATGATGGAATAATCTATTTAAATGATTTAGAGACATTCCTAGATGGTTTGACTGAAGAAGAGGCAGGGGGAGCATGGCTTCTTACTACCGGTAGTGATATTCGCTACGCAGAGCAAATGCATAATGATAAGGTAAGGTTGCTTAATGGCGAAATACCAATCAGTGAAGATGGTAAAACTATAATAGATATGATGAATGGAGAATGGCATTTAGTCTATAATCTTCTTACATCCCGAGATAAAATCCAAGATGCTTTAGACTATTGGCAAGGATACATTATAGCTAAGCAAAGGGATGTCCAGGAGATTCAGCGTATTCTTGACTTAAGTCCTAATCTCTCAAATTTAGAAAGAGATTATTATCGAGCTATGATTAACTGGATAAATAATGTAGAGATACCTTTTACTAAAGAAGAAAGGATTAAAAATATAGAAGCAGATAGAGATTTTTGGCAGGGGCCACAGACACCAGCTGAGCAAGAAAAGGCAGCAAAGAGAAAATATGCCTTTATTAAGGCAGAGATCAATTATCTTAAAAAATTCTGGGACAGTACAAAGGAATTATTTGATTATGAAGGAAAACTAAGAAACCAGGCATTAGAATACAGAAAGAAGTGGATTAAGCGTCTCAATGAAAGTATTCCTTATCAAAAATGGTTACTAAATGAGGCCAATTCAAAGGCCCTGGAAATTCTAAATAGAGAGCTTAAAGATGCCCAAGATAGGGGAGATACTAATACAGCAGAAAGAAAGAAGGAAATGATTGAGTTGATTGAAAAGGAGAATCAGTTTCTTGCTGAGGCAATTGCTTACGGAGAAAAGATGCTCGCCTGGCATATACGCCACAAGGCACAGACAGAATATGAAACCGCTTGGGTAGCGGCTCATGAAATTGTGCGGCCGACGAAAGCAGAGAATTTAACCTTAATTTCTGAAAGAAGGAATCTCCTCACTCAGGATAAGACCTACTATAATGAGGCAGTTACTTATTTAGATAAACTGATTAACCAAGGCGAGCAGTTAAAAATCTTAAATAACCGCGCCAGGTTTAACCAGCTTAAACAAGAAGAGACCAATGAAAGAATAAGCTATTTAGTTAAGTCTCTAGAAAAAGATACCGGAGAATTAATTCCTTCTACTGACCCGGATTATGGAGAGTTAGTAAAGCTATTAGGTTATAAGATACCTTATTATATTCCTAGCCAGATTGCTGAATTAGAGAAGCAATTAGCGAAAAAACAAGAACTGCAAGCAGGAGGAGATGAGTTAATCAAGGCAGCCCAAGAGAATTTAGCTGTAGCAGAAACTAAAGAAGAAAAAGAATATTGGCAGCTTAAAGTTGATGAATATACAGTTTCTAAGCAAAGTTTAGATTTAGAGATTGAGATTTTAACCAGGAATATTAAGAGTTTAAGAGAACGTATGGAGGTTTATAAGTCAGAATTACAGTACTTAAGAGACGGTAGAGAAGGAGCACTTGCTTATATAACTTTCTTAGAGCAGCAAGGAAAGCTAATCGCTAGTCTTATTGCTTATTATAAAGCTGCACCTGAGCAGGTAGATTCAAATTATATAAATAAGCAGTCAGTGCCTTTATTAGAGAGGGCTCTTGATTTAGCTGATAGAGAGAAAAAGATTTTAGAGGTTGGCCAGAATATATCTTTAGAGCAAGAGAAGTTTTATGGGCAGTTAAAAGAAGATGCCCAAGAAGAACTCAAAGAATATCCAGAACTAAAGGAGAATTGTCAGGCTTATATTGCTGTCTTGGAAAAGAACAAGGAACTTATCCAAAAGAAGATAAAAAGATTAGAGGAATTAAAGAAAAAGGTAGATGATTCGCCTGAAGAGGTGTTAAAGGATTTAGCTAAGATTAATGACCTTACTCAAGATAGGGCAGTACTAAAGGCAAAGATAAATTATCTGTTAAATAAATTAAGGAAGAAGGCCCAGGAGCAAGGTATATCCTTAGAAGAGATGTTAGGGTCTCAGCCACACTTATTAAATCAAGGGATTTTTGTTGTTGATGCCAGTAATTTAAGAGAGATTCTTTCCGGGATCTTAGATAAGGGAGAAAAACAAGGCGTGATTAGCCCTCAAGATAAATCTAGTTTAAAAGCTGTTTTAGGTAATTTGAATGAGGAGAATTTATCTATCATTAAGAAGGCCCTACATCTTCAAGAAAGCGCAATTGAGAAATTGGCTGTAGATGGGTTTTATATAGTAAGTTATTGGGATTTACAAGGTGGCCAATTTGGGTTAATAAATCTATTTCCTAAGTTCTTAGGAACAAATGTCAGTCTTTATTTAGGTTATTTTGAGCAAGAACAATTAGGCGGAGAAAATTATCTTAATCTTGTCTTTGATACTGACCTGCCCAATTATAATTTTGTCAACCGCTTTATTATCAGCTTATATCAACCTTCCTATTCCAAAGATATTATGGCAGGAAGATATATTGATGTTTTTGGCAAGATCTTTGAAAGATACTCACCCTCGGAGACAAGAATAATGGTTTTGGGTGATTTTGCTTGTGCTAAGGTAGATAGCCAAGGAAGAGATAAATTAAAGTTAGGAGTAATTGCTTTTGCTGATATAGGAACAAATGATTTAAGTTTAAAAGATATGGAGGATGTATTTTTATATGGAGGAAGGGTTTCTGGCAGTTATCGGCTTTTAGGCCCGATAGTTTTAGAATTAGAGGCAAGAGGCGTATGGGCAAGGCATGAAAATCCAATTAAATATAAGGTAAATGGAGAAGAGGTAGATTTAGGATTAGAGGCAAGAAAAGTTTATGAGATATTAGAAAGAGCAGGGTTAAAAGTAGAGCTGCCTAAAGGATTCTCCGTTACTGTTTTTGCTGAGCATCAGGAAGGGGCGAAAAGCGAAGAATGGAAGGAAGATTTTCTCGGTATAGAGGTAAATAAAAAATCATCTTGGGGAGGAGCCGGTGCCGAATACAAAGCAGGTAGTAAAGGAACTGAGGAAATAGGGGCAAAAGCAAATGTCCAAGGGCCATTTAAGATAAGAATAAATGTTAAAGGAGAGATAGAGGATAGTAGAGAAAGTACAACCCAAAAGGGTGAGGTTAGCCTTAGCCGTGAGCTTGGCGGTTTTAAGATAGAGGCAGGGGCAGAGTTAGAAGAAGGGAAGAAACCAGAACCTACGGCCAGTCTTACTTATTCTACCTCAATAGACCCTCGAGATATTAATAATAATTATGATCCCCAAAAACAAATAGATAGGCAAATTCAGCCTTTATTTAAAGTTACGCTCAAGAATATGCCTTATTACCCTGACTTCTTTAAACAAGCTCTTAAGTATAATTTAGAGAATAAGGATGGCCAGCTTTACAATTTTATTTTAGAGCTAATCCAGGCAGGGAAAGAAAAAGACAAGGTAAAATTGGATAAGTATGGAGTGCCGGTAATTACTGTGGGAGCTTCAACAAGGGTAAATTTGGGAGAAGATAAGATCCAGGAGAGCGCTGAGGTAAGCTTAAATATTGGAGCAGGGGGTTCCTGGGGCTGGGATAAGGTTGTAAATTCAAGGTATTTTAAAGCGAATAAAGAGGTGTTTGAATTAATCTTAAAGAATGAGGTTTTAAATTTGATTTTAGATATTACGGAAGGTTTAGCCAGAGTTGCTGCGGATGATGAGATGATTGCGGTTTATAATAAGAAGATAAAGGAATTAACCCAGGTCAAAGAGGCTCTCACCAGTCAGGTTAAGGCAGGAATAAAACCAGAGAGCTGGCTAAAAGTGCTAGATGCTGAGATTAATAGGAAAAATACAGAGCTTTTAGGAGTAGTTGAGAATAGAAAACTTAGTTTATTTAAACTTAAAGACCTTACTAACCAGGAGGACTTACCCAAAGTTGATTTAAAGACAATCAAGGAAATTTTAGATAAATTAGAGGAAGAAATAAATCAGACTGAGGAGAGTTTTAAGATGAGAATAGCTAAGGCTAAAAAAGATCAAGCTGATGCCTATTTAGCTCTCTGGAAAGCAAGAAGGATTCCTTATCTTAATTATGGAGTAGGCTTTGATTTAAGGAGTAAAGAAATTCTTCCCCAATTGGCCTTAGTCTGGACCTTCTATGATGCAGAAAGAAGTGAAGAGATAACCAAAGCAGAAAATGATCAAGTGATTTCTCAACAGGAGGCAAGAAAAATTTGGCAGAAACTGATTATGGCAAAGAGTGAAGCTATGCTCAATAATTGTTTGGCTCAGCAGCAAATAAAGATTTTAAAAGAAGCTAAGCAAAATAGCCAAGCGCACTTTGAGATTGTTCAAAAGATATTGCTCAATCACCCTGAGGCAGAAGAGTGGGCATTAAGAGAATTTGTTGATGCTTGCGATAACCTCCTCGGTAATTGTAAGAGGGAGATAGAAAGTGAAGCTATGCTTATTAGCAGTGTCCACCAATTAGTAAGGATTGGTTCATTGTCGCAAGAAGATAGCAATTTGCTTAAAATGAATCCGAAGTGGAAAGATCCTAGTGGTCAATTAAACCAGATTCTCAAGAATTTAGGGGTGCAAACACAAACAAAAGAACCAGAATTAAAAGAAGGTTCTAATTTTGAGCAGATTTATCAAAATGGGTTGAACAACTCCCCGGAATTGAGAATATTAGAGTTAGAAATCGCTAAATACATTGTTCTCTTAAGCCAGAGTGATAGTTTAGCTGATGCTTTAGGCCTTAGCCTTTCTTTGGGTTTAGATGCCCAAGATTTAGCTGGGTTAGCTGATAAGATTGATTTTCCGCAATTACTAACCATAAAATTGCATTGGCAAGATGAGACCTATGAGCATCAGACTTATAAAAAGCAATTAGAAGCCAAAATCGCTGAATTTAGAAATGTCAAAGATTGCTTAAGAATGGAAGTTTATAATCAAATTATCAACCTCTTAGAGATAAAATCAGAATTAGCTGTAGCTTTTAAAGAGTTAGACTTAAGCGAAAAGAAATTAGAAGAACTAAAGGTTTTAGGTAAGAAAATAACCAAGCAGGAATTGTTAAAAGCTGAGCAAGTTGTTTCTAATAGCCAGCAGAGAGCAAAGGAATTAGAGAACCGTTTAGCTATATTCGCCTCTAACCTAAATATTCTCCAAGGAAAAGATAAAGATGCTCCCTTAAACTTACCCGAGGTAATCAGCCGGGAATTTATAGAGAGAGAAATTAAAGACTTACTAAGAAGAGGATTTTCTGTAGATAATACCTTAATTTTTTTAGAAAGGATAATACAAGCAAATAACGCTCGTTTGGTAGAGAAGACCAAAGGAAAGTCAGATGTAGATATTGCCTTAGGCACAAACGTGGTTAGGTTAGGCTTTAGCGTAGTGCGCTCCCTGTTCAGAAAAATTTGTCCAGAGAGATCTCCTGAGGAAATTACTGCTGCCTTGTTTAATTATAACACTGCAAAAGCAGTTTTAGAGAAGTTTAGAGATAAGGAACTACCTCATTTAACAAAAGAGGCTCAAGCTAATTACATCATTGCTCAAGCCAACCTTCAAGCAAGCGAGAAAAACTTATCTCTAATGAAAATGATGTTTGAGTCAGAGGCTAATCTTCAGAACATGGGGTTGGGTGAACTACTTGACTTGGTAAACAAAGATGACCTCTTATTAGAAGCAGAGCTTAAGTATCAAGCAGACCTCACTGCTTATTGGCAGGCTTATTTGCGATTAGTATTCTATTATGGAGAGAAAGTAGAAGAAATAAAGGTTGTGGGTGTGGGAGAAGAGCAAACAATTACCCTTGATTTCCTCCAAAAACAGGCAAAGGTATGTGCTAGAGTAAAGATAATCCAAGATCAGATTAAAGCATTAGAAGAGGGTATTTCCTTAAAACAAGGGCAATTTCCTCTGCAGATAAAGGATTGGATGGATTTCTTAATTATTGGGCCTCAGAATATCTGGCAAATGGTTAAAGAGACAAGGACTTCTCAGGAGGCAGAAAGGATAAAGAGCCAGGCTCCTCAGGGAGAAGAGAGAAAGGTTGTGCCAGTAGAAATTAACGGTGAAAGAAGATATTTTGTCTATCGAAGCACAAATTGTAGTCAAGAGCTAAAACTTAATTTAGGCATTGATGTAACTAAGGGATTGGAGATTTTAGGATATAAGCAAAAGATAAGCAAGCTTGGTTTACAAGAGCAAATGGCCAGCAAAGAGAAACTGAATGAATATCTTGGTCTAATTGCCCAGATAAAGGCATTAAGAAACCTTATTCCTAAAGTAGAGAAACTCTATGGGCAGGCAAAGAAAAGAGAACAGGATGTAAAGACCAGAGAAGATTTGTTACAACTTACAACTGATGAGGAGCCATTCTTAGCTTCGATTAGCTCTTTAGGATTAGAAGTAAGACTTAAAACCTTAAGAGAGGAATTAGCCAGCAAAGAAGCGCATCTTAAGATAGAAATAGGTTTGCCAATAAATAAGGAATTAAAATTAGAAGGTTTTGTTTCAGAAAGCATTGGTTCGCAAATACCTCCAGTCTTTGTTGAACTCTTTAAGGCTTTAGATAAAGGTTATCTACATCCAGAAGTTGGCGCAGGTTTAGTTGATTTGCTTATTAGCCAGAATGAGCTGTTTGTGGCCAAAATGGCGAACTTGCGCAATGTTAATATTGAAGTGCTATTAAAACATTTTGAATCCGCTAAGTTTGACTATAATTATTATCAGGCAGCCATGGGTGTTGATATTCCTTGGTTCTGGCTGCAGGCAAAATCGGATGAAAAGATTGCGAAAATTGAGGTAGAAAAGAAAAAGGCAATAATTTCCCAGATAAGAAAAAGGCATGCATTAGAGATTGAAAGCTTAGCAATTGAATACAATTCTACACTTAATCAAGTTAATCAGATCACTAACCAGGTAAGGAGATTAGAAAGACTTTATCAAGAAAAGATAAAGAAATTTAATTTAAATATTATTGCTCTTGATTCTCTTAACCAGACCCAATGCCAGGTCTTAGATGCATATACTCAATTAAGCACTACTTCGGAGAAACTAAAGATTTTAGAGAATCAGCTCAATACTTATTTAGGTTGTTTTGGCCTGAAATTAGAGAATCTTCCTCGGGATAAAGAAGAGGATTCCCCTCAGGATAAAGAAGCAGTTGTTTATCCTCAAGATGACTATTCTCAAAGAAGATTCCCTGTTCCTTCTTTAGTTCCTATTTACAATCCCTCTCTGCCAATAAATAATGATGTTTATCAATATAATAAGGTTTTAGCCTGCTTATGGTTATATGAGCAATGTTTAGGCCGCGCCCCACCCCAGGAGCTCCTTGACTTAAAGAAGCTTTTAGAGGAAAAATTTGCCATTGAAAATAAGTGGGCAAAAGAATTAGAAAGTAAACAACTACCTTATTCCTTAATAGGCTACCAACCTTTATTTACCAGCCTCATCCCTCTAATTGAAAATAGCAATTTAACTCCCCAACTAAAACAGAAATTTATTGATACATTAAACCAGTTAGAAAAAGCAAGAAAACAGATTTTTAGCGATAAATTCTTAATTGCTGCTGCTAAGAAGGTTTCTGGGCTCACTGAAGAAGGAATTGATGTTCAAAAAATAGAGGAGATAATTTTAAGTCTTGAGTTGCCACAAAAACAAGCTCAACTATTCCAAGATGTTACCTTTTTACTTAAACAAATAAAACAGACCTCTCCTTCTCTCCTTAATAAGCTAAACATATCTTTGGCCAAGGAGCTCTTTTCTCAACTACCCACTCACTATCCTTTATCCACCACTAATAAAGACTTAGGAGAACTCCTTAATCTCTATGCTCAGGCCTTATCTTTTAAACAAAAGGTTGTTCAAGACAAGGCAAAAGACGATCCTAGCTATATGATTTTGCAGAATTTATATAATGAAATATTACTTAATTACTCTGAGGCTGAAGGGAAGATAGAAATTACTCCTCAGATGGAAGCAGAGATTTTATCTCTCTTAGACCAAAAACAAGAGATTTTAAAGGGATTAGCTAAAGAAACAGAGATTAAAGAGCAAGTTTCTTTTGCTTTACCTTTTGAGCTTATTCTAAAAGCTCTGCAAAGGCAAGGCATCGAGACAAAAGATTTAACCCAGAGTTTAGAGGGTTTAAATAAGGTTTTATCCCAAGAAACTGATTCCTTTGGTGATTGGTTTAGTGTTTATAATGCCCCGGTCATTGACAATGAACAAATAGCTAAGAAAAACAAACCTTTAATTGCTTTAGCCAAACAAAGATTTGAACTTTTAGTTAAACTCAATCAAGAACTTGAGATAATAAGTAAAGACCAACCAGGAGCCCGCCAATTAGATAAAGTAGGAGGCCTGGTAGCTGAAGGAGGAGTAGCGATTGAGGATAATAAAGGAGCAGTAGAGATAGAAGTAGGTATTAAGGCGCTAACCAAGGCTTTCCAAAAATTACTCTCCTTACCTTTACCCTTGCAGATAAAGGCAGTTGTTAATCAGTCAGGAAGATTTATCGTTGATGGTAAAACCTATTATCTTTACTTTGGCCTTTATAACCAGCAAAGGGAAAGAGTTTATCTTGGCACTGACCCTCAAAATATGCCTAAGTGGTTAGAGCGATTAGAAAAAAAGCAAGAGACTACCCAGGCAGTAGTAAAAGTAGCTAATGAGGCAAAGATGACTTCCGAGGGTTTAGTAATAAAAGGAGTTGCTCCGTATCTTTTAGAGCGGATTAATTTGGGCTGGCCAACAGAAGTATATGAGGATAAAGAGGAAAATATTGTCCGGGAGTTTTATCAGGTGAATTTCTTTAGTGGCAAGGAATATACCTTTGCCCAGAAAGATTTAGACTTACTCTGGAAATATTACCATCGGCTTAAAGAAATGACAACCTATGACCAGGAATTAGCCAAGTATGGCTTAATTATACCCTTAAAGACAGTTATCGCTCCTACAGGCCAGGTAATTAAAGTATATAGAGCAGAAATAACTGATGATGAAATTCTTATTATTGAGGATGACTTAGAAAAGGGCAGGCATTTTATCACTGTCTATTCTGCTTATAAGCCGGATAAAATTCTTAGAAAAGATATTAGAAAAAGGCGCACTGACTATAAGTATAGCGAAGATTCTAAAGGAGTAGAAAGCTTAGATAGTAAAACAACTTATGCCTTTGATTTTAATAATAACACCCAAGGCCCTAAGACAGAAGAAGTAAACAATATCCAAATTAATTTTAGCACGAGCCAGATCTCTGAAAATGAAAGCCAATATCATCACGGAGGATTAAAATGGGAAGGAGAAAAAGTATACTCTCCTTATTGGGAAAATCCTGTAATTATTTATGGAGATGGTAGAACCACTTATCTTAATCATAACCTGCGTAAGACTGAAACTTCAGCTAAGACCTATGCTCAGCTTAAAAAAGAAGTAAGGGAAAAAACAATTGTAAGGCTTAGAGAGAGAACTACGGCTATAAAAGAGGAATTAAGCAGTCTTGAGCAAGAAAAAGCCAATTTTATTTTGTTAGAGAAAGAATTGATTCTCAAGCTAAAGGATTTAAAACAGCCTTTGCGTGATGTAGAAACTGGCCTTCCTGTTTCTGTTTCGAAAAAAGCTCTGTGTCAATCTAAATCCCGGGGAGTCTCTGGTTGGGATGACCGCCAGATTGTTAGATATACTGATAAAGGCAAGCTTGAGTTTTATGCTGATGAAGACGAGCTTATTTTCCTTTTATCCTCTGAGCAGGTTAATGAGCTAAAAACAAAAGACAAATTCCTTTCCCGAAAAGGCCAAGGAATTTGGAATCTTGGTTTTAATGATGTTCGGCTTAAGGCTCCTGATGGAAAGATATATTGGATAGATAAAAATGATTTAGATAAGAATGATTTATTAGAATACGAATTTTCTTTAATAGAAAAAGAGGAGGAATTAAAGGAGACTCAAGATAAATTACAAGCTATTAAGAAAAGAATAAAACAACTTGAGGAAAAACAAACTAAATTAAATACAATCCTTGAGGGGTTGAAGAATCCCCAAGCAAAGCTCATTATTACCGCTTATACTGAGTTTGATCCTACAGAAAAAATATATACCGAGTATTCCAGCAAGTGGGCTGATTATAAGAATAAGGAACATTTATCACCCCACATCACTAATTTCGACCCTTATGGAACATTGCTGGATAAATTAACCTTATTTAGAGATGGCATAGATAGAAAATATGTTCCTTTATATGATAATAAGTGGCTAATAGAGCGTGGTGGCACAGGCTTTAAGTTTGATACGAAAAAGAAAGAGTGGGTTGATGAATTTAATTATTCCAATTACCGCTATAAGGACAAAGAAGGCAGAAGAGAACGCAAAGAACTACGCAATGGCAATAAAATCGTTACTAAGGTCTTTGATTCCGAAGGTTTAGCAAAAGGAGAGATAGTAACTTTGTATATATTGGAAGATGGGAAAGTTATCCCTAGCTGGGAATTTAAACAGGAGCATAAAGATAAAGTTATCGGCACTGCTTATGTGGAGGAATCTTACATCTACGATGGCTCAAACTTAAATTACCCTCTTATCGCTGATCGGGGCCAAACAATTATTGAAGGGAAGATAAAGGGTGAGCCTTTTAAGATAAACTGGAGCGAATCAGAAGCAGAAGAATTTAAAGATGGTATTCTTAGCTTAAAGATTAGGGAGTTATTAAGTGAAAAGATAGAGCAGAAGAAGGAGTGGTTTGAGAGAAAAGACTTATTATGCCGCAATCGAGAAGTAGGCCGTTGGATAGAGTTTCCTTTAGGCATTGAGCAGAGAACCACCCATATTTATGAAGATGAGAAAGTACCCAGTTCAGATAGAAGTTTAGATTTTGATGATAAGCCTAGCCGCTCTCTTACAGAAGTTGTCTTTCCTAATGGCACAAAAGAGGTATTTTACACTCCCCAAGGAGGATACACCACTGCTTATAAATCCTCGCAAACCTTGGATTACAATCCTTCTTTAGGTGAACTTATAATCCAGATAATTGACCACTCTACAGGTAAAACTCCTCGCCTT
>JAGUYA010000130.1 GCA_020061545.1 Candidatus Omnitrophota bacterium | reverse complement strand
TCCGTAAGTTATGGGCTCATTTAAAATGAAAGCAAAGAAAACCAGGAACAAGACAAAACCTAAGATAAAGTCAACGCTTAAGATTGCGCTTTATAATTTAAGGGCGCCTGGAGGTGCCCATAAACGCAAGAAGATCTTAGGCAGGGGCCCTAGTTCTGGCCATGGTAAAACTTCTACCCGCGGCAGCAAAGGTCAAACCTCACGTTCAGGGAGAGACTTTTATCCGGGTTTTGAAGGCGGACAGATGCCTTTAATCCGTAAAATTCCTAAACGCGGCTTCGTGAGTAGGCTTAAGAAAGAATACCAAATTATCAGTTTAAATAATTTAAATAAAATCAAAGAGTCAACCGTAACTTTGGATTTATTACAAGAAAAAGGACTTATCAAAGATAAAAATAGATTAGTAAAAATCTTAAGTGATGGGGAAATTAAGAATCCCATTACTATTCAAGCCCATGCAGTTTCCAAGAAGGCATTGGAGAAGATTCAAAATGCCGGTGGAAAGGTAGAACTCATCAATGTTTAGTGCGCTGGTTAATTCATTTAAAATTCCTGACTTAAAAAGACGGCTGATTATAACAGCCATTCTTATTACTATCTACCGCATTGGCTGTTACATACCTACCCCTGGTATCGACGGTGTAGCATTGGCTGAGTTCTTTAACCGTATGGCTAAAACCCAGGGCGGTACGCTATTTGGCATAATGAATATGTTTTCTGGCGGTGCCATGGAAAGACTGACTATCTTTGCCTTAGGAATCATGCCTTACATCTCTGCTTCAATTATCCTGCAACTTTTGACTGCGGTTATACCGAGTCTGGAAAAATTAGCCAAGGAAGGCAAAGCCGGGTACGAGAAAATAAATCAATACACCCGTTACGCAACTGTAGCGCTTTCTATCATCCAGTCTTTTTTTATTGCTATGTGGCTGGAGAATCCCGCTCACTTTGAGGGCTTAAAGATAGTGATGCAGCCGGGATGGGGCTTTAGGATACTTACCGTCCTTACTTTAACTACAGGCACAATATTTATTATGTGGCTGGGCGAACAGATACAGGAAAGAGGCATTGGTAATGGTATCTCTTTAGTGATTACCTGCGGTATTATTTCCAGGATTTGGCCAGCCATGAATCAATTATTTATTTTGATTTCACCTTTTTCACCGACGCGTAGACAAATTCAACCTTTTACCTTGTTGATTATGGCGGCTTTATTGGCGGGAGTAGTCTTTGCGGTAATCTTGATTACCCAGGGGCAGAGAAAGATACCCGTTCAGTATGCGCGTAGGATTGTCGGCAGAAAAATCTTCGGTGGACAGAGTACCTATATACCTTTAAAGGTAGATACCTCTGGAGTTATCTCCATTATTTTCGCCCAGTCCATCATCCTTTTCCCGGCAACCCTGGCTTCGTTTATACCTAATCCTACGTTTCAAAGATGGGCTCAAGGGTTAATAAGGGGACATCTGCTTTATACGGTCGTATACGCATTGCTTATAATATTCTTTTGTTATTTTTATACTGCTATCGTCTTTAATCCCGTGGATTTATCCGAGAATATGAAAAAGTATGGAGGTTTTATTCCGGGTATTCGGCCAGGAACATCCACCACAGAATTTTTAGATTTCGTAATGACCAGGATAACCTTGGCAGGGGCGATATTCATTGCTTTTATTGCTATATTCCCGGATTTTCTTATGGCCTGGCTGAAGGTTCCGTATCTGGTGGCTTCTTTTTTTGGTGGGACGGCAGTATTGATTGTGGTAGGGGTAATCTTAGATACAGTAAAACAGATAGAATCGCATCTTCTCATGCATCACTACGAAGGTTTTATTAAATCCGGCCGCATCCGGGGGAGAAGGTAGCTGTAAGAGAGGAATTTACTTGAGGATTATATTGTTGGGCCCGCCGGGCGCAGGAAAAGGTACGCAGGCAAAGACATTAGCCCAAAAACTAAAGTTACCCCATATATCTACTGGCGATATACTTAGACAGAATATTTCGCAAAATTCGGGATTAGGTCAACAGGCCAAGGATTTTATGAACAAAGGAGCCCTGGTGCCTGATGAATTAGTGACCGAGATGTTGGCCCAAAGGATTAATCAGCCAGATATTCAAAACGGTTTCATTTTAGACGGTTATCCGCGTAATATAAATCAAGCCAGGGCACTGGATGAGATGCTCAAACAAAGAAATACGGCTGTTGACCTAGTAATTTATCTTGATACCAGTGAACCTGTAATTATCCAGCGTCTTTCTGGACGTTTGGTTTGTAGCGTCTGTGGGGCTAATTTCCACATTGAAAATATGCCGCCGAAAGTTAATATGACCTGCGATAACTGTGGCGGTAAACTTTATCAGAGAACCGACGATAATGCAGAAACCATCAAAAAACGTCTCCAGGTTTATCTAAAAGAATCTTCTCCATTAATTCAATATTATAACCAGAGACAGAAACTCCATAGTCTTTCCGCAGATGAAGACGCAGAAATAGTTTTAAATAAAATTGTTGACCTGGCAAAAGAATACCGTGATTCCTATAAAGTCTAAAGAAGATTTAAAGATGCTTAAGAAATCTGGAAAAATCTTAGCTGAAATAATGCAGAGATTAAAAGAGGTTATCAAGGTAGGAATCTCAACGTATAAAATCGACCAATTAGCAGAAGAACTGGCACGCAGAAAAAATGCCTTACCTGCTTTTAAAGGATACAGGGGCTTTCCAGCAAATATATGCACTTCCATTAACGAAGAGGTTGTGCATGGTATACCGAATGAAAAAAGATTGAAAGAGGGCGATATTATCAGTTTAGATTTGGGTATAAATTATAAAGGTTATTTTTCTGATGCGGCAATTACTCTAGGACTGGGACGAATTGATAGCCGAACAGAGAAACTAATTGATATAACCAGAAACGCATTATCGCAAGGTATAAAACAAGCGCGGATAAATAACTACTTATCAGATATATCTTATACGATTCAAACCTATGTAGAGAAACACGGTTTTTCAGTAGTAAGACAATTCGTCGGACACGGTATAGGCCGTAGTTTGCACGAAAATCCCGAGATACCCAATTTTGGCATACCTCACCAGGGTGAGATACTCAAAAGCGGTATGGTTTTTGCCATTGAGCCAATGGTAAATATGGGAACATGGGAATGTGAGATTCTAGAGAATGGCTGGACAGCAGTTACTAAGGATGGTATGCCTTCAGCGCATTTTGAACATACAGTGGCAATTACGGATGACGGACCGGAAATCTTGACTTGTTAAACACAAATCAACACGAATAAAAAGCCGAATTATCACGAATAAATTTGTGTGTATTCGATAAGAATTCGTGGGAATTCGTGAATGAGCGAAGCGAATGAAGGAAGAACTGATTGAGACCGAAGGTACAGTAATTGAAGCATTGCCCAATGCTATGTTTAGAGTAGAATTAGAGAATGGACATCGCGTGCTTGCCCATGTCTCAGGTAAGATGCGCATGAATTTTATCAGGATACTGCCGGGAGATAAAGTAAAATTAGAACTTTCTCCTTATGATTTAACGCGGGGAAGAATTACTTTTAGAGTGAAATAAGTGAGGACATAAGTTATGGAGCCTTATATTAATAAAAAAGTAAACGACATAACTTAT
>JAGUYA010000158.1 GCA_020061545.1 Candidatus Omnitrophota bacterium | reverse complement strand
TTCTACCGTCAATTTAAAAGTCTTATTGTCTTTATCCCACTTTTTATATATGCGGGGTGTGGAGACCCTGAATTTAGGGACAACTAGAATATGCCAGAGCCGTAAATTACTAAAGACTCTTAATGGTTTTATCCTGTCTCCGCGAGCCTCACCCTTGGCAAAAGAGCAGTTATAAATAAAAAAGGACACGTCGCTACCTATTTTTCTGGCTAATTGCAGGAGTTTATTTCTACTTAGCTTAAGTTTCCAGAGTTCATTTAGACCTATAAGGACAGTGGCAGCGTTACCGGAGCCACCACCTAGGCCTGCTGCCACGGGTATACGTTTTATGATCTTAATATCCGCTCCCTTATCGATATTAAAAGTATCCTGTAATAATTTAGCGCTACGATAAGCCAGATTAGAGTGACCCGTGGGCACACCGGGAAGGTTACAGGTGAAATTTATTTTTTTATCGGGGCGGGGTTTGAGTATTATTTTATCGCAGAGGTCTATTCTTTCAAAAATTGTTTTTATATTGTGGTAGTTATCCTTGCGTTGTTTAAGGACTTCTAAATAAAGATTTAACTTGGCGTAGGAATGGAGGAACAACTTATTTACACTCGGTATTAACACAAACTAAGGCGGCCTTTTCTATATCGTGGCTGGTGAGATTGTATTCCTTTAAAAGGTCAGCTGGTTCACCTGATTGACCAAACCTATTTTTTATACCCACCCGGACGGTTTTTATGGGATGATTCTCTGCCACGGCCTCATCAATGCTTGAGGCCAGGCCCCCTATAACTGTATGCTCTTCGCAGACTACAAGACCACGGGTTTCTCCTGCTGCCTTTAATATTGTAACTGTATCCAGAGGTCTAATGGTATGCATATTGATTACGCGCGCCTTTATACCTTTGGCAAGAAGATTTCTTGCAGCCACAAGCGCCTCACCCACCATAATTCCGCAGGCAATAATAGTGAGGTCTTTACCTTCGGTTAAAACCTGTGCCTGACCAAATTTAAATTCAGGCTTGTTTTCCACTGTAGCTATCTTAGGTCTTCCCAGGCGGATATAAAATGGTCCGGGGGTATTTACTGCAGCTAATACAGCATCGCGTGTCTGCGGACCGTCACAGGGAACAATGATATTCATATTCGGGATGACCCGCATCAGTGCAACGTCTTCCAAGGCCTGGTGACTTGAGCCATCAGGACCCACAGTAATACCGGAGTGACTAGCCACTATTTTAATATTGAAATTATTGTAGCAGATGGTATTTCTTACCTGGTCCCACGCCCTACCCGTCGCAAACATGGCAAAGGTAGAGACAAATACAGTTTTACCGCAACTAGCAAAACCAGAAGCTGCAGCCATCATATTCTGTTCTGCTACGCCAAAGTTAAAAAATCGCTCAGGAAATTCCTTGGCAAACAAACTCGTGCGTGTTGAGCCGGATAAATCTGCATCTAAGACTACGATATTTTTATTAGTCCTGCCTAACTCTACTAATGTCTGGCCATAGATATCGCGTTGATATAATTGTTCCATTTATTACTCTAATTCCTTTAATGCGCGCTCTGCTTCTTCCTGGGTGGGTGCCCGTCCGTGAAAATCTACCACATTCTCCATAAAAGATACACCTTTACCTTTGATAGTCCGCGCAATGATTATTGTAGGTTTACCTTTGATTGTCTTTGCCTCTGCGTAAGCGGAAAGAATCTCTCTCATATTATGCCCATCTATCTCTATAGTATGCCAACCGAATGCCTGCCATTTAGCTACCACTGGCTCTAAATCCATAATATCCTTGGTTCGTCCATCGATTTGGAAACCATTATAATCTAATATACCGCATAAATTGTCGCATTTATAATGAGCCGCGGCCATGGCTGCTTCCCAGATATTGCCTTCCTGTATCTCGCCATCGCCCATCAGGCAATATACGCGATAGTCTTTCTTGTCTATCTTTGCTGCCAGGCACATTCCCAAAGCCACAGATAAACCCTGGCCTAAGGAACCCGAAGCCACATCCACACCCGGAGTGCGTCTATCAGAATGACCCTGCAATATAGAGCCTAATTGTCTTAAGCTCCACAATTCCTCCGCAGGAAAATAACCTGACTCTGCTAACGCTGCATACCACAGAGGACAGCAGTGGCCTTTAGACATATGGAATCTATCACGGCTGGGTGAGTCCAGCTGTTTGGGATTGTGTCGCAATACCGCAAAATATAAAGCCGTAATTAAATCTGCGGAAGAAAGACTTCCGCCCGGATGACCTGAGCCAGCCTTAGCCAGCATCTGGATGATGAGCCGTCTAATCTGCTTTGCTTTTTCTTCTAATTGCTTTATTTGCGTATCGCTGTATTGCATCTTTAAATTCAAATAACAAAGCTCAAAATTCAAAATAAGCACAAAGCACAAATACTAAATGACAAAACGTTTGTTTTAGTATTTGATATTTGAAATTTGGATTTATTTTGTGCTTTGAATTTTGTCATTTGTCATTGACTCTTTATTTATTTTCTCTATCTTCTCTTTAATCTTATCCTGACCGGGGTCTAATTTCAAGGACTTCTGCCAGTTCAATTTTGCATTAGCAATATCGTTTACCTTAAAATAGGCATCTCCTAAGTGATCGTATATAACCGGGTCTTCCATTAAAGAACCTGCCCTCTCCAATTCTTCGATTGCCTCCTTAAGTTTTCCCTGTTTAAAATAAAGCCAGCCCAGACTATCCACATAAGCACCGTTATCCGACTGCATCTCTAAGGCCTTTTTTATCATTACTTCTGCTACATCTAAATTTTGATTTTCTTCTACATACAGATACCCTAAATAATTCAGCGCTTCGTGATAATCAGGATTTAATTCCAGGCTCTTCTTCAATTCGTTTATAGCAGCATCTCTCTTTTTCAACTCCTCGCATATGCTACCCAAATAAAAATGCGCCTCGGCGTCATTGGGCGATAAATCCAGTATTAAGCGATAAATATTCTCTGCGTCTTTAAATTTCTTTTGCTGTAGATATACCGCACCTAAGGTCTTATAAATATTGATATTCTGGGGTTCGCGTTTAGAGGCATTCTGTAGTGCAATTTCATATTCAGCGGTTGCCAGGTCAAGCTTATTCTGTGAGGAATAAAGAAGGGCTAATATTGCATGCGGTTCCACTACTTCAGGGTCAAGGCTTATAGTCAGGTTTAATTCCTCAATAGCCTTGGGAATTTCATTCTTTTTTATGTAAGTTGAGGCTAAGTTTAAATGGATAAGTGAATTTTGACTGTCTGTTTTTAAGGCCTTTTTGTATTCCTGAATAGCCAGGTCTATATCACCGAGTTGCTCATACATTGCTCCCATGATATAGTGGCTTAAGGTAGCGGATGCCTTCTTATCTAAGGCAAAGACCTTGGTATTTATGAATAAAGGTATAAGGAGACAAAAAAATACCCCTTTCGCCCATTTCTTAAACTGAGAAATCATTGTCAGTAACTAGTAAAATAGTAACGAGTAACTAGTAATTTTGGAAGATTAACGGCGGTCTATGTTTATCCCCACGCTCTCTTCTTCAGGTGGCGAAGACGACGACGCGCCTTCTTTCTTTTGTGGGTTCTGATTTTTCTTCTTTTTCTCTTTCTACCGCAAGGCATTCTTTCCTGCCTCCTTTAATATATCACTTTATTTAAAGGGTATTCGATAATTCCCTGCGCGCCACGCTTTCTTAATTCGGGGATTAAGGTGCGCACCACCTTTTCATCAATCACTGTTTCAATGGCAAACCATCCCTCTTGAGAAAGATTAGATATAGTGGGTTTCTTTAAGGCCGGCAGGAGACTAATTACCTTTTTAAGGTCCGTCTTTCTCACATTCATTTTCAGTCCTACTTTTTCCTCTGCAGCAATGGCACCCTGCAGGAGAAGCGATAACTCTTGCATCTTACTTCTCTTCCACTTATCTTTATAAGCATCTTTATTAGCGATAAATTGGGTAGTGGACTCGCAGATAGTGGCTATCTCTTTTAATTTGTTTGCCTTCAGGCTTCTTCCTGTCTCAGTCAATTCCACAATCGCATCCACTAATCCAGAATTGACTTTTACCTCAGTTGCTCCCCAGCTAAACTCTACTTCTACTTTTATTTTATTTTTCTTAAAGTATTCTTTGGTGACATTAACCAATTCTGTAGCGATGCGCTTACCTCGAAGGTCCTTAATAGACCTAATGCCTGAACCTTGCGGCACAGCCAAAACCCACCTCACCCGACCTAAACTTTGTTTGGCATAAACTAAATCTGTCAATCTTAGCACATCAGATTTATTCTCCCGTATCCAATCATTGCCAGTGATACCGCAATCCAGGGCACCATCCTGGATGTATCTAGACATCTCTTGGGCGCGCAATAAAACCGGTTCTATCTGGGGGTCATCTGTAGACGGAAAATATGAGCGCTCACTAGACAAAGAGAGATTGAATCCTGCTTTTTTAAACATTTTAAATGTAGACTCTTGAAGGCTTCCCTTGGGCAGACCCAATTTTAAAACTTTATTTTTCATTTTTCATTATCTTTTCTGTCTCTTGTTTTAACTTCCGACGTGAATATATCTTTTTACTCTTTTTAACCCTTGTACGAGGATTTATGGTCCAGGTTTTCCTAATCCTGATGGGCTTGGGCACGGTATTCTATATATATTTAAGGTAATTATATCGATGAATTGGCCGATTACCATTCACCGATTTTAACACAACTAAAAGAAAAAAACAAGCCCCATTATAAATATCTTTCATAAGATACCATAAAATTTATAACGGGGCAAGCAAAATTTAAGTGAGGCCATAACCCAGCCCTAATTTCGATACTAACGCACTATATTGGAAATTAGAGCTGGGTTGTAAGGCCGAACTTA
>JAGUYA010000085.1 GCA_020061545.1 Candidatus Omnitrophota bacterium | reverse complement strand
AATAACTTACTCACACTGGCGTGTTCGTAAGTTATGCGCTCATTAAAGATGCTAAATAATTATATTTGTGCCTTGGATATTAGTTCCAGCAAAATAGCTAGTGTGGTTGTAGAAATCAAAAAAAAGCGTATCGCAAATATCTTTTTTGAAACTGTTCCCTCAAAAGGTATCAAAAGAGGCAGAGTCGTAAACTCTATAGATTTAGTCAGCTCTGTCGGATACGCATTAAAGAATTTAAAAAGGAAATCCGGTATAAACATTAAGTTTATACATACTGATACCTCAGGACTGGATATAGTTACCAAGCACAGCCGGGCAATTATACCGCTTGCTGAGAGGGGTAATAAAGTTATCACGCTGGCGGATATACAACAAGTAAATGAGCAAGCGCGCATATTAGGTTCAAACTTGGATGAAGAAATTATCCATCAAATCGCCCATAATTATGCCATAGATGCGAATAGCAATATTTTGAATCCCCTGGGATTATACAGTCATAGATTGGAAGTAGATTTATATTTAATCTGTGGCAAGTTGTCTTTTATACAGAGCCTTATCCGGGCAGTGAATCAGGCAGGATCTGAAATAAAAGACCTCTTTCTTTCTGGATTAGCCACGAGTTGTGCTGTATTTAATGAAGAGCTCAAAGAAGGGCTAACTTTACTTTGTGATATAGGTTCAGACATCACAGAATTACTTCTGTTTAAAGATGGAATACTCCGGGATGTTAAAATCTTATCCCTGGGGGGTGAGGATTTAACTGTGCACCTATCAGAAAAATTAAAGATACCTTTTGATTTAGCCGAAGATATCAAAAGGTCTCACGCCAGTATAGGTGATGACAATCAGATAGATAAAGATAAGGAAATTTTAGTAAAACAAAATAATTTATATAAGCCAATAAGCCAGAAATTAGTTTCCCAGATATTAACCCCTAAAGCGAAGTTAATCTGTCAGAACATAAAAGATGCCGTAGAAAAGATGAAACCCATTGATGAAGTGAATAATTTCGTAACTACGGGAAGGACTGTATTACTAGAAGGTTTTCTGGAAATGCTAGAGAATAATTTGGGAATTTCAGTAAAACTAGGTCGCATTGCCAATCCGCATATAATTTCCTGGGCGAATAGAGACGATGCCCTCTCAGGCCAGAAATACTTAACCTATATTACTTGCTTGGGTATAATCTGCCAGCTGCTACCTGATGAGCAACCGCAGCTCCTACCTACTTATCAGCCCACGCGTAACCCCATTCTGAAAACCATAAATAAATTTAAAGAGATATACGAGGAATACTTTTAATTGACCAGGCGCATTTATGGTATATAATATGTTTTAATCATAAAGGGCGCTTTAGCTTAATTTCGAATACATGATTAAAGAAAATGTATTTAAGATAAAAGAAAGGATTTTGTCTATTTGCTCTAAAACCAACCGAAACCCTGATACGATAACCATTGTTGCCGTAAGCAAGGATAGAACTCCAGAACAGATAAAAGAGGTTATAGAAACGGGCATAACCGATATCGGTGAAAATAAAATCCAGGAAGCCATTTTGAAATATAATAACCTAACACCTAACACCCAATACCCAATACCTATAAAATGGCATATGGTCGGGCATTTACAAACTAATAAGGTAAAAGAGGCAATAAGAATCTTTGATCTGATTCACTCTGTAGACAGCATACATCTGGCAGCGGAAATTAATAAACAGGCAGCCCGGATAAATAAAATTCAGGATATTTTAATACAAGTTAACACTTCTTCTAAAGGCATCAAATTCGGCTTAAAACCCGATGAGACGATTGAAGTTATAAAAGAGATTGCCAAACTTAAGAATCTAAACATAAAAGGCCTGATGACCATTGCTTCCATTGTAGATGACCCAGAAAAGACCCGTCCTTATTTTAGAATGCTGCGAGAACTGAGGGATGAAATTGGTAAGTTTGGGATTTGGAAATTGGGATTTGGGATTTTGTCTATGGGTATGACTGATGATTTTGAAGTGGCTATAGAAGAAGATGCCAATATGCTCAGGTTAGGCAGGGCGATATTTTCCCGCCAGTAATTTTAATAGCAGGCGGGATCCCACTTCGTAAGTTTACTTGGGGAAGCGGGAGAAGGATATAATGGCTAAGAATATCGGCATAATTGGTTTTGGGAATATGGGCTCAAGCTTAGCTGAACGGATTAAATCTAAATATAAACTCTGGGTTTTTGACAAAGATAAAGATAAAATTAAAAATATCCTAGATATAAATGTCGCAGAGAATAATGTAGGTTTGGTAAATAAGGTTGATACAGTAATATTAGCTGTAAAACCACAGGATTTTGATGATGTTTTAGGGGAAATTAAGAATTACGTAAAAAACAAACTGATTATTTCCATTGCCGCTGGTATTGCGACGGCGGATATTGAAAGGTTCCTAGGAGAAGTTAAAGTTATAAGAGTCATGCCGAATCTGCCTGCAAGAGTAGGACAAGGAACAAGTTTTTTGAGTAAAGGTCAGTATGCGACAGATAAGGATTTGAATATTGCATTGAAGTTATTTCGGTTTTTGGGTATCACCTTTGTTTTAAACGAAGATATGATGAATGCGGCAACGGCTGTTTCTGGAAGCGGTCCCGGCTTCTGGTGTCATAAAGTGGAGAATATGCCGAGAAACGAATGGAAAGAATATAGTAACAAATTTTTTATCCCAGAATTAACTTTGGCTGCAGAAAGCGTTAAGTTTGATAAGAAGTTGGCACATGTGTTAGCAGAGAATATTGTAAGGGGTAGCCTCGCTACCGTAGAGGCATGGCATATAGAACCCGCAGAATTAAAAAAGCAAGTCGCTTCTAAGGGGGGCATAACAGAAGCGGGGTTGGAGGTATTATATAGAGGCGGTTCTTTAACGCAAGCAGTTCGGGCAGCAGTTGAACGAGCAGAAGAATTATCTAAAAAGGAGTAAACAGATGGGACGTATTGGTATTATCGGCGGAAGCGGATTATATAAGATTGAAGGGATAAAGATTGATAGAGAGGTAGAGGTGAAGACTCCATTTGGAAAGCCTTCGGGAAAGTTGGTTGTCGGTAATCTGGAAGGTAAGGAGGTTGTATTTATGCCGCGCCATGATGTGGGCCACCGCATACCACCCAGCCACATAAATTACCGCGCTAATATCTATGCCATGAAGAAGCTCGCAGTAGAGCGCATTGTTTCTGTGACTGTTTGCGGAAGCCTTAAAGAGGAATTGAAGCCTTTAGATTTTGTGGCCGTAGACCAGTTTGTAGATAGGACTAATTATGCCCGGGATATGAGTTTTTTTACCGAAGGTATAGTAGCCCACATTGAATTTGCGCATCCGGTCTGCGAGGAATTGCGCAGGCTGGTATACGAAGCAGGGAGGAGCTTAAATTTAAGGATACATAATGGTGGAACTTACATAAATATGGAAGGACCGGCATTCTCTACACTGGCGGAATCCAACCTCTATCGTAGTTGGGGGATGGACGTAATCGGGATGACCAATTTTACCGAGGCAAAGCTCGCCCGGGAAGCAGAAATCTGTTATGTCACGTTAGCTGCAGTTACGGATTATGACTGCTGGCATCCGCAGCATGAAAGCGTGACTGTTGATATGATCATCCAAAATTTAAACAAGAATGTGGAAGACGCAAAACGTATACTCTCTGCAGTGATTAAAAACATTAAACCAGAAAGAAACTGTGCCTGTAAAGACGCCCTTAAATATGCCATTATCACCAATAAAAAAGTTATTCTGAATAAGATTAAGAAAGATTTAGATATTATTATTGGGAAATATATCAAATAAAATGGACTATAAATCTACCTTGAATCTACCCCAGACCAAATTTACCATGAAGGCAGACCTGCCTAAGAGAGAGCCTGTCTTCTTAAAGGCCTGGCAGGATATGGATATATACGAGCTTATCCGTCGAAAATCTAAAGGTAAGGCAAAATATATTCTGCATGACGGTCCTCCTTATGCCAATGGAGATATTCATATTGGACATGCCTTGAATAAAACCTTAAAAGATATAATTGTAAAATATAAGACCATGCAGGGCTTTGACTCTGCTTATGTTCCGGGTTGGGATTGCCATGGTCTGCCTGTTGAGCATCAGTTGTTTAAAGAATTGGGAATAGATAAGTATCAGATTAGTCAACTAGATTTTAGAAAAAAAGCCCATGCCTATGCCTTAAAGTATGTTTCTATACAGAAGGAGCAATTTATACGCCTCGGCGTATTCGGTGATTGGCAGAATCCCTATTTGACATTAACGCCTGATTATGAAGAAAGTATTATCAATGCTTTCAATGAATTAGTTAAGAAGGGTTATATCTATCGGGGACTAAAGCCAGTTAACTGGTGTTTCAAATGCGAGACTGCATTGGCAGAGGCAGAGGTCGAATATGAAGAGCATACTTCTCCATCAATTTATGTCAAGTTCAAATTAGAAAAGAATGATATTTTTAAACAAGAAATCTATTTAGTAATTTGGACTACCACACCCTGGACGTTGATTGCCAATGTCGCGGTAGCAGTTCATCCAGAATTATTTTATGCTCATTATAATACTGAAAAAGGACACTTGATCATTGCCGAATGTAGAGAACAAGAACTTTCTTTGATGGGCGTTAAGAATACCAAGAAGATAGGAACTTTTAAAGGCAAAGACTTGGAAGGGATGACTTACGAACATCCTTTGGGTTTCAGAAAAGGACGCGTGGTATTGGCAGACTATGTCTTGAAAGAAGAAGGCACGGGACTGGTACACACTGCACCTGGCCACGGCAATGATGATTATTTAACGGGATTAAAATATAAATTGGATATTATTATACCTGTAGATGATAAGGGAAATTTTGACGCTACAGCAGGTGAATTTAAGAGCCTAAATGTCTATGACGCAAATAAGAAGATTATTGAAAACCTTCAAAAATTAGGTTTTTTGCTTTTTAATACAAATATACAACATTCCTATCCACACTGCTGGCGTTGTAAAAATCCGATTATATTCCGGGCGACCAAACAGTGGTTTATGAATATTGACCATCGGGATTTAAAGAAGGAACTCCTTGAGGTGATAGAGAAAGATATTACCTGGATTCCCGCTTCTGGCAAAGAGAGAATCCGGGCGATGGTAGAATTAAGACCGGATTGGTGTCTTTCCCGTCAGAGATATTGGGGAGTACCCATTCCGGCGGTACGCTGTTTAGATTGCGATGAAATAGTGCTTGACCCCATTGTGATCAGTAATGTGGCAAAGAAAGTTTTAAGCGAAGGTAGCGATGTTTGGTTTAAGGAAGACGTGAAAGTATTCTT
>JAGUYA010000050.1 GCA_020061545.1 Candidatus Omnitrophota bacterium | reverse complement strand
TCCTGTCTGGCTTCAGCCGATAGTTAATCCTGTAGGGTGGAAGCAAGCAGTTTATCAGACAAGCTTTTGGACAACAACCTCCACAGGGGCTTCAAAGATAATTAGTCATTATGTTAATGGCGAGCCTTGGTTAGGTTCTTCTTTAGAAGAGTTTTGGCAGATTAATAAAAAATATGCTGTCCAAGCAGGAATTACATTTAGTAGCATTTTGCTTTTGCATGGGATAAATAGAAATCTTAATACTTGGGCTGAGCATAAAGGATTAATTACTCAAGGTGCCACGGGAAAATGGGTTGCTAAAGACCTTTCGGGCATGGAATTGAGACAGCGCCTTTGGGGAGTGCGTATAAGTACGGAAAAAAGTCTGGCTAATCTAGGTATTACTTTTGGCAATGTAGATATGACAGTAAATAATTTTTACTATGCATCTCAGGTTAATGAGATGGGATTTTGGGATACAATTAAGTTTAATGCTAAAGGTTTTATTGGCTGGGAGTTTAGCGATAAGCACAGGAACTTAATTACAGATGAGCAGGGTAAGTTAGTGGGCCGTTATAGCTGGCATTCAGGTTTGTCAGGTGGTATGATTTTTGGTGGTACTTTAGGCCTGGCAGGAGGAGTGGCAACGTATGTGCCTTTTGGGAACCTAAATGCATCTGGCAAGTTGTTGCATAGTCAGATAGTGCAAGGAGGATGGAAAGCAGAATTAAGAGCCCTTTGGAATCTTACAAAAGGGGATAAATTAACGTACATTGCCTATGATACGGGTCGTGCTCTAAGCTTCCTCTATAATCCTGCTTTCCAGTCTGGAGCTAAAGCTATTACAACTTTATCCCGCATTATTAATTATGGAACTTGGCCCATAACTGGCCTGGCAGGAAGAATTCTTATTGAGGAGAAAGTTTTTGGTAGAGAGGTTACTCTTGAAGAAGCAATTGATACCTTAATGTGGGTAGGTTATGCGAGATTTTTAGCCTCGCCAATGAAGTTTACTGCTTATCTTAGGCAAGGTGGAGATTATACTAAGACTGATAAGGTTTGGTTAAAAGGTTGGTCTGCTACAAGTCTTAGGAATCGATTCAATAATTTTGCAGCCAGGCATACACCTATAGTGTTGGGTGGAGCTGGTTTAAATATAGCTAAGGATTTTGGTGTTGGTTGGCTTGAACAGAAATATGGCCTTGCTTTGGGAGAATATTCATTAGAATATGATAAAAAAGGTAATTTGATTTCAGGTAATGGTTTAATCTTGGGTAGGTCTACTCCGGGTGAGATTTTTGTCAGCGGTGTAAAAGGCGCTTTTTATGGAGAATTATTAAGGCGGTTCGTCTCACCCAATGGAATTAAATATTTAAAGGGTGTAGGCAAACATGTTAAGAATTATGGGAATTTAGATTCATCTCAGGAGCTAAAGATTGGCTGGTTAAAAAGGAGAGGTATTGCTATCAAGGGAGATGGTATAGCACAATTAACTACAGATGTTGTAGAAGGAACGATTAAATGGCCATTTGTCTCTTTTGTGATGGATGCAGCAAGACCGGTCTTTGATACTGGTCTTGGAGTAATTGAGAAAGGTTTTGATCGCTTATGGGGTATTAATAAAGAAGGGCCAATTATAGGATGGAATATTTCTGTTAAAGATGAAAAAGGAAAAGAAATAGGAAAGGTTTGGTCTTTATTTAGGCAAGAAATTAGGCAAGAAACCGCTTCTGTATATCAACCACTTTCTTTCCTGGGGTTAGGCATTAAAAATAATATTAAAGATAAGGAATTAGATGATTCATCCTTCTTAAACTTAGTTGCAAATTCTCAATTCTTTAATCCCGAAAGGGCAAAAGACTGGTTTGCTGCAGCAAAAAGTGGGAAATATATGGGTCCAGTAATTAAGGTATTTATGCGAGAGCCTGAGCTTATAAATCCCACTACTAAATGGCAGGGCCTTAGGGTTGCTACTGGTCAGGCCCCGGGAATTGTCTCTAAAACCACAGAATCTATAAGAGCTATAAAAGAGATATTTCTCAAGGGTAAGATTTCTGCTTGTGCTTATCCAGGGAAAGTAACTTCTTTTATCTCTAATCATTTCCTTTTAGCAGAGGTTGATTCTTTGGTTTATATCTCTGGGTTTGTAACCGCAGTGGAAAGGGGTTTTAAGAGCTTAAATAGGGCTGGTGTCTATGCGGATATTTTTACTGGAAGATTAAGTGCTAAGGCGATCAATGAGACAATCAAAAAAGATGGTTTTGAAAAGGTCTTATCTTACTACAATAAGGTTGGTTTTTCCGAGAAAGAGCGCGAGGATTTAGGCTGGGTATTATTATTTATCAAACCTTCTTATCAACTTTCCTCAGCAGCAAGATTAGTTGCCGAGGCTTTAAAACCTCCTCCTGAAAATGGTCCAGTTACAGAGGCTTTAAAAAACAAAATTCCTCCTGGAGGAATTCAAGAGACTTCAAAGAAAAACCCTGATTTTATTGATAGAGATTTTGTTAAGTTTATGTGGGCATTAGAAAGAAATAATGGAGATCTAGGAGGAGCAGTAAAAGAAGAGGTTAGTTTACGTCACCAGATAAAAAAACAATTTGTGGATATTATCAGCCAAAAGATAGCTGAACAGCAAAAAGGGAAAAAGTCAAATTACAGTAACTTGGCCAGGAAATTTCTTGATGTTTCCTTAAACGATAAAGAGATGAAGGAGATAGGGATAATAGGAAAATCAGCCTATAAACTTATACAGCCCTTTAAGGATGCTTATAATATGGCATTGGAAGGCAAAACAGAGCAGAGCCTTGATAAGATAAAAGGATTGATTATTATTAAGATTATTAAGAAAACGGACCTTTCTTCTATAGAGAAAACCCTCTCTAAATATAAAACAGTAGCAGGTATTATGGATAAAATAGTTCTTCCGAGCATACAAAGAGGTCTTTTAAGATTTTCTCAATCTACAGCGGTTTCTGTGGCTAATAGTAAAGAGGGTAAGGTTATAAAGGATGCAGAAATGAGAATTTTTGAT
>JAGUYA010000179.1 GCA_020061545.1 Candidatus Omnitrophota bacterium | reverse complement strand
TTATGATTGCAATATTTAAATTTTGAATTATAATAAATCCCTAAAAGAGGTCAAAGGAAGCCAGAACTTATGTTCGTTGGTTAAATTTGACCCAGCACTAATTTTAAGTTATGGATTCAATTAGAAAATTAGTGCTGGGTTCAATTCGCGCATATAACTTATGCTGTCCTTCGGACTTCCATAAGTTATGCGCTCATTGAAGGTGTCGCGATGCTAAAGAAGTTGCGTAAGAAAAAAACAGCCAAAAGGATCTGGATTATTCTGATCCTGTTAATTACGCCTGCATTTATCTTCTGGGGTTTTGGCAGTTTTATACGTAGCAAACAAGAAGCTTCATATGCAGGAATAATCTTTGGCAGAAAGGTAACGTTTCTAGAGTATAAGGATGCATTGGATGCCGTAAGAAATCAGGCTATTATTCAATTCGGGGATAATCTTCCGGAATTAGAAAAAAATCTCAACTTGGAAATCCAGGCCTGGGAGAGATTATTATTATTGGCTGAGGCTAAAATTCGTAAGGTAACCGCAAGCGATCCCGAGGTCATAGAATTAATTAGGAGCTACCCTTTCTTTAAAACGAAAAATGGACAATTTGATCATCAAATATATTCTCAGTGCTTGGAGTATGTTTTTCAGGCGCAACCCCGCATCTTTGAAGAACAGATGCGCCAAAACCTAATTATATCTAAACTTTATAAGGCGGTTACGGATAGTTTAAATGTATCCGAAGAAAATGTTAAGGAAGAGTACAAAAAAATGAATGAGCAGATGGCCCTCTATTATATCGCAGGTATCCCTTCGGATTTTGTAAAAGACATAATTGCTCCCGAAGAAGAAGTCAAAGATTATTTTGCAAAGAACTCGCTTCAATTCAAAGAGCCTATTTCTTTTAATATAGAATATATTTCTTTAACGCCGGAAGAAAAAGATGAAGAAATAATAAAAGATAAAATAGAGAGGGTGATCTGGCGCCTAAATAAAAAAGAGGGCTTTACTAAAGTAGCAAAGGAATTTAATCTTGGGGTAAAAGAAACGGGTTTATTCAGTCAGGTAGACCCTATTCCTGGCATTGGCTGGTCGCCACAAATTTTAAATTTAATTTCGAAATTAAGGATAGGGGAATTTTCACCACCTATACATATAGATAAAAACTATTATATATTAAGACTTAAAGAGAAGAAGGAATCTTACATACCAGATTTCCAAGTGATAAAAGAAAAAATAAAAGAAAGATTTATCAAAGACAAATCTCGAGGAATCGCTAAAGAAAAGATAGAAAATTGTTTAAAGAAATTAAAAGAGCTCTACCCCGGTAAATCTATAGATTTCGATAAGGTCGCTAAACTTTATGGCTTGAAATCAGATTCTACTCAGCTTTTTAAATATGGTAGTTATATAGAGGGGATTGGCGCATCGGACAATTTCTTTACGGTGGCTCAAAACCTAAAAGAGGATGAATTCAGTAAAATAATCGATATGCCCTCTGGTTTTTATATTATTAAACTAAAAGCCAAAATTCCTATAGATGAAAAGGAATTTAAAGAAGAAAAAGATGAGTTTAGAAAAAGGTTGTTAATGCAGAAAAGGGTAGAATATTTTAGTAAATTTCTCGAAGAACTAAAAAGAAGGGTACGAATATTCTAAAGACCTAGCTTATCTTAATGGCATTTACCGGACACTGCTCGGATACCTCTTGTAAATTATGTATAGCGCAACTGTGAACCTTTACATGGGCAATACCATCGCCTCCCACTTCAAATACCTCAGGACAAGACTGTTCGCATAAACCACAGCCCACGCAAGTCGAGGCGTCCACACTTACCTTAGACATAATTATCTAACCTCCAAAAAATAGTAACTAGTAATTTAGTAACTAGTAACTCGTAATTTTTAAAAATTTTGTTGCCTTTTTGATTTTAATTACTAGTTACGAGTTACTGGTTTACTAGTTACTGATTGTTTATCTCTCTGATAGATTCTCAAACATCTCCTCATGGTCCACTTCTTCGGATAATATATGCGTGACCAACTGATAAGTGACATTATCTTTGCCTAAAGTCTTTTTGGCAATTTTATTGTAGACCTCAATTGCACCTGCCTCTGCTTCCAGGACGATACGGATAATCCTGTTTATATCAGAGGTATTTTTAGGCGGCATCATATAAGGTGCATTAGCGTTCTTTTCTAATTCCATTGGATTGGCGATAGGTAGGCCTCCTAACTTAATAATCAAATTCGCCACTTCCTGCACGTGTTCTAATTCATCCTTAGCCAGCTTGTTCAAGAATTCTTGCATATCCTCGTAAGATTTCCCTGAAACCACCTGTGCCATATACCAATAAAGATAAAATGCTAACCACTCATCCGCATATGCCTTATTTAAATCCTTGACCAAATCCTTTAAACTCAATTCTACAATCGCCCTTGCCTGTTTACCCATAACAAGCACCTCCTTTATTTTTCCTTCCGTTAACTATTGCGTTAAATCCCAATTTCCAATAATACCAATACTACCAAATAAATCCCAATTTCCAAATCCCAAAAATAAGTTTTGGATTTGGAATTTTGGGGTTATTTGGGATTTGGTAGTATTTGGGTTTGGGATTTTTCATTTGTTACTTCTGTTTTTAAGTTATATTTCTGAATATTATTCTCTGCAATCTCTTGAATCTGCTTTAATTCTTCGGGATTATTTAATAGATGTTTGAATCTGCCTTGAGGTCTTAAATATTCCTCCACGGGTTTAGGTTGAGCAATTTTTCGTACCGCTACCAATTTACCATTCTCGTATTCAATTAAAGGATATAAACCTGTCTCTACCGCCAGCCGGGCGATTTGATATGTAAGCTCGGTTTCATGACGCCAGCCTAAAGGACAGGGCACATGTATCTGGATATATTTGGGACCTTTAATGGATATGGCTTTCTTTACTTTGCGTTGCAGGTCCTGAGGAAAGCCTACAGAAGCCGTAGCTACATAAGGTATACCATGGGCATTGGCAATCTCAGGCATGGGTTTTTTAGGACGGGGGTTTCCAATGGATTTTGTCCCAGGTGGAGTGGTAGTTGTATTCGTACCATAAGGCGTTAATCCGCTCCTCTGTATCCCAGTATTTTCGTAGGCTTCATTATCGTAGCAGATCGAAAGAATATCTGCGCCCCTCTCCCACATACCTGATAATGCCTGCAGGCCGATATCAGCTGTGCCGCCATCACCTGCCTGGGCAATCACATTGGTAGTTTCTTTCTTACCTAAATAAACCAGGGCTGCTTCCACGCCTGAAGCAACTGCGGCAGCATTTTCAAATAAAGAATGTATCCAGGGAACATTCCAGGCTGACTCCGGATACTGGCTAGAAAATACTTCCAAGCAGCCAGTATTGTTCACCACAATGGTGTTGCTGCCGGCTGCATCTATTACTAAGCGTGCAGCTATCGCCTGCCCACAGCCAGCGCAGGCAGTATGTCCAGGCTTAAACAAAGAATTATTCTCCATATTCTTCTTTCAGAAGTTCGGGTTTTAAATCAATAAATTCTAGATTCACTTCTTTCCGGTTTAATTTGGTAAATATTTCTTTCACTGACTCAAAAGTGATATCTCTGCCCCCTAATCCGGCGACGAAACTGCTGATTATTTTGGGAGACTTCCTCTTGCCAAAGAAGGTGGCCTTTATCTCTACTGCTAAAGGTGCATAAGCACCCAGGGATACTGCCTTATCTAAAACCGCAACCTGGGGAATATCTTTTAACGCAGCATCTACTTTCGCGTAAGGAAAGGGCCGGTAAGAAATAACCTTTAATAACCCGACTTTTTTGCCTTTTTGCCTTAATGCGTCCACCACCTCTTTTATGGTACCGCAAACCGAACCCATAGCCACAATTACCTTTTCTGCGTCTTTGGTACAATACTCCTCAACCAACCCATCTTTATAATCCCGGGCAAAGCGATTTTTAAATTCCTCGCTTATTTTGGGAATCATTTTCAATACATCTTTAAAGGTTTCTTGAATGGCAAAGCGGGTCTCCAGGTAATAATCCGGGTTGGCTAATAGACCCATAGTCAGCGGTTCAGCGGGGTCAAGTTTATATAAAGGTTTGTAAGAGGGGAGAAATTTATCTATCTCCTCCTGCGTAGGGATATCCACTGTCTCCATACCGTGCGTTAAGGTATAACCATCCATACAGACCATTACCGGAAGCATGATAGATTTATCTTCGCCCAAGCGATAAGCCAGCAAATGTAAATCTGCTACCTCCTGAATATTTTCGGCGTAAAACTGAATCCAGCCGCTATCGCGTAAAGAAATTGAATCTTGCAAATCATTCCAAATATTAATGGGTGCGGATATTGCCCGATTAGCACAAGTCAAAACCAAAGGCAGGCGCAGTCCAGAAATGTTAAAAAGCACCTCTGCCATGTAAAGTAAGCCTTGCGAACTGGTAGCGGTAAAAGCGCGCGCACCTGTGGCCACGGCACCTAAGACAACTGAGGCTGCTGAGTGTTCGCTCTCTACATTAACAAACTGGGCATTTAATTCACCATTAGCGACCATCTGTGCCAATTCTTCCACAATGTGTGTCTGCGGCGTTATGGGATAAGCAGAGATAACCCCGGGTTTACACAACTTTACTATTTCCGCAACTGCACGCGAGCCTTCTAGAAACTGCCTCACTTCTTTTCTCCTTTAAGAACCTTCCTCTATCATCACGATATCAGCCTTGGGACAGACTTGTGCGCAAAGCCCGCAGCCTTTGCAATAATTATAATCAGATATATAGGTATTCTTTTCTTTACCTTTTACACAACCCTCAGGACAGATTAAGGCACACATCTTGCAGGCGATACAATTCTTCTGGAGATACTTAGGTCTTAACTTTACTCTCCAAAATCCAGTCTTATCACCTTTGGTCTTATTTGGTTTTACTACTAA
>JAGUYA010000095.1 GCA_020061545.1 Candidatus Omnitrophota bacterium | reverse complement strand
CTTCGCCAGCATAGCCAGTTGCGCCTACAACACCCACATTTATCATTTAATACTCCTTAAATGAGCAGACAACTTACGGAACGAAGTGACGTAAGTTGTTTGGGCGAATTAATCCCCCACCACTTTCAATATAGCATAAGCTAAACACGAAAGTGGTGGGGGATAAGTTCGGACATATAAGTTATGGCGCTATAATTTTTAATATAGGGCGACATAACTTATGTCCTCACTCATATTAAGATAAAAAACTTAGATAGTCAAGCCCCATTAGAGATACGCCTATAGATTAGCATAAAATCTCTAACGGGGCAAGCATTTTCTCGTCGGAACCGCAAAAACGCAAAAAGAAGAATGAAATATATAATTACACCGCAAAGATATAAAGAAAACTTTGTGATTTAGCGGTTTATAAATATAGTATCAAAAATTTAATTTTGCGATTTTGCGATAAAAAAATCCCGCTTGCCAGCGGGACTATCATTTTATCTTTTCCTACCTACTAACTGCTAACTACTATCTACTGCATTTTTACCTCTTTGTCCACTGGAAGCGTTTACGTGCACCCTTCTGCCCGTACTTCTTACGTTCTTTCATGCGCGGGTCGCGGGTCAGAAAGCCGTTTTTGCGCAATAAATCCCTTAAGCGCGGTTCTGCCAATGTCAGAACGCGCGCAATGCCCAGCCGGAAAGCTCCTGCCTGTCCAGCCAGGCCGCCTCCTTTAATATTAGCCTTGATATCATATTTATTTAAGGTATTGGTCATCTCTAACGGTTGTTTTATGATAATACGGTCTGTCTCCCGAATAAAATATTTTTCATACGGCTGTTCATTGACCAGAATATTTCCTTTGCCGGGTAAAAGCCAAACTCTCGCTACTGCTTCTTTGCGTCTACCCACGGCCGTGTATTTTGTAATTTGATTCATCTCTGACTATACCTCCAATAGAACTGGATTCTGCGATTTATGCGGATGTTTATCATCGGCATAGACCTTTAATTTCTTCAGGATATCTCTTCCTAAAGGCCCACCGGGTAACATACGTCTTACTGCCAACCTAATCACCGTTGTGGGTTTTGTCTTGAGCATGGTTTCTAAAGGCACTTCTCTTAAACCGCCCTGGTAACCTGAGTAACGTCGATAAACCTTTTGTTTAAGTTTTCTGCCTGTTACCTTAATCTTCGACGCATTGATGACAATGACGCCGTCTCCGGTGTCTAAATGGGGAGTAAATATAGCCTTGTGCTTACCCCTTAAGATTACCGCTATCTTGGCAGCAAGCCTACCCAGTATCTTATCCTGAGCATCCACCAGATACCAATGCCTTTTTATATCTTCTTTTTTAGCTACGTATGTCTTATTCATCCCTCGATGTCCTATTCTGTCAAGAAAATCGCTTCGCGATAACTTCAATGCGATTTTCAAGTGGTAGAGGAAAGTGAGCACGGTCGAACCATCGAATGGGTTCATAGAAACACAAAGTATAACATATTTTTTTATTAAGTCAAATATTTTTATTCAAAAAAAAGTCAATTTTTTGCTTGCCAAAGAAGCGCTATAAATACAAAACAGATTAACCAAATTATACCAAAAGGCAACGATGCCTTTTTTATATCGATTTTCGCGTTACAGTAGGGATTCTTGTATAAAACAAACAACTTATTCTCTCCTATTTTTACCAGTTTGCTCTTACTCACAATGTTGCTAACCGTATTATAGTCATCATCTTGCGCAAATACGATTATTTTTGACACCGCCAAGGGGTCAAATGCTTCAGAGTACTTTATCTCCGGTAATAAGGCATTTGCAGTTGCCCTTCCAGAAATGCTGGCTAAAATAATTCCAGTAATATTAATAGTGGAATAAATAATCTCTCCAGATTCAGAATTATTCTTTATTAAATCCGCGGCAGAAAGATAATCTTTGGGAAACCAGATTGACTCTCCCCTTGCAAATAACATACCCGAAAAAGCTGAATCTAAAATATTGATCTTATAAGTTGGCTTATTATCTGCCGTCGGACGCTCTATTGATATGGCGGGTGAAAAGAATAAGATAAATACTGCTACAGCAACAGCAAAATACCTTAAATATGTTTTCTTATTTTCGAAAACTTGATCTAAATTACGCAGAAACACTGCCAAAAGAAGAAGTATGGGTAGATATCCTTCAGCGGAAAAGAAGCGATAAGGATAACTTAGAAAAATAAGGCTGGCTAAAAGAAAACTAAAAAATAATCGATATTTTCCGTCCGTCTTGAAAGAAAAAATTAAACCAAAAAATGCCAAGATATAATCTATAATTTTTATCTGGCAAAGAAATATTTCGTTTAGATTCATACCTATTGCCGAAATAAACCTAAGTCCGGCCAATTGTTTATATAAAATTGGCAATGATAACATCAAAGCCGAGAGAAATATAACAAAACAAGGTTTTTTATTTTGCTTGGTTAACAGGCCATAAAAAACAAAGGTGAGCGAAATAAACCAGGATATTCCAATATGAGTATAAAAACACAGGGTCAATAAAAGAACCGAACGTAATGTTTTTTTCTGGAATAATTGATCCAGGGCTAAAAAACCAAAAATCAAAGCGAGTGTTGCAGGAATGTGGTTTAAAAGAGAAAGATAAAAAGAAAAAGATGAACTTAATGTAAGTATAGCAAAAAAAGCGAGTCGCGTATCATAGTTTCTTCTTAAAAATCTCCATAAGACGGTTAAGAATACAACCGGCGTTACTGCTTCAAAGAATTTTGCTAAAATTGTCGGACTAAACCCTAATTTCATTAGCAAAACCAGAATTGTGTGAAAAAACGGAGGATATATATGTATTCTACCGACTGGCGCATATTGCCAAAAATCCCAACCGCTATAGCCTCCCGCCTGAATAAATCCCCAAGCAGTCAAAAGGTGATAATAGATGTCCATAAATTGGGGTAAAATTCTCCAACGTAAAATTTGCAATAAACAATAGATTATTATGATTAGGTAAGAATAAAAATCCCAAGAAAAGCTTCTCTGATAATTTTTATACATAATTTAGTAATTAACCTTTATTAAGGATAGCCCTCTGGCGGGAACTGTCGGACCGGCGAGCTTTCTATTGCGAGACTCTAAGATCTTTCTTAAACTGCCTTCTGGAAATCTACCTCTGCCTATCTCAATAAGCGCACCCACAATATTTCTGACCATATTATACAAGAAACCATCTGCCTCTATATCAATATAGATAAAATCTCTATTGCGGCTAATCTTCAGGTTTTTTATGGTTCTGATGGAATCTTTTTCCTTCTTATCCTGTGCCTGAAATGACTGAAAATTATGTCTACCTAAAAGAGCTTTTGCTTCCTTTTGCATAAGTTTCAAGTTCAAAGGATGAGGTAAAAAATAAACTCTATCTTTTAATAACGCAGGCCGAGATGCACGATTTAATATAGTATAGCGATACACTTTTGATTTGGCAGAAAACCTGCTGTGAAAATCTAACCCTACCTCTTCTACCTTAGTTATGGCAATATCATCTGGCAAAACTGCATTCAGCGCCTTTTGTAATTTTTCTAAAGGTATGCTGGAATCTGTTTTAAAATTTGCTATTTGCGCTTGGGCATGAACGCCGGCATCAGTCCGACCTGAACCGATAATTTTTATCTTATCCTGAAGTATTCTTTGGATGGCTTTCTCTATTGTTTCCTGAACGGTTTTAATTTTGGATTTTTGACACTGCCAGCCAGCATAATTTGTGCCATCGTACTCTACGGTTAGTTTAATATTGCGCATTTGTAATCTATAGAATTAAACTTTTATTATAGGGGGTTTAAGATGGTTTATCTTATTAATAACTCAGCTGTCTGGACAGCGTTTACTGCAGCACCTTTACGGAGATTATCAGAGACAATCCATAACCAAAGACCACTTTTTATGAAGGGGTCTCGTCTGATGCGGCCCACAAAAACTTCATCTTTTCCTTCTACATCGCAAGGCATAGGATAAAGATTACTTTTCGGGTCATCTATTACGATTACACCCGGGCCTCCAGAAAGAATCTTTCTTGCTTTCTCAGGCGCAAGAGACTTGGCAGTCTCAACATATACTGACTCTGAATGACCAGTTCTTACCGGAACCCGCACACAAGTGGCAGAAATCTTAATTTTATCATCGTGCATAATCTTATGGGTTTCCTTCACCAGCTTCCATTCTTCAGTAGTATAATCAAAATCTCCAAAGCCTCCTATATGCGGAAAGACATTAAAAGCAATTTGTTGAGGCAAGACCGTTTGCCCGTTTGCCCGTTTGCCCGTTTGCCCGTATAACTGGATAACAGGCCAACTGGATAACAGGCTAACGATTTCTTCTTTTAGCTGTTCCACCGCACCTCTACCTGCGCCTGAAGATGCCTGCAAGGTAGTGACGACTAATCGTTTTATTCCTGCTTTTTTATAAATCGGCCATAAAGCCACCACCAGCTGAATAGTCGAGCAATTCGGATTAGCAATTATTCCTTTGTGCTTTTTTACATCTTTAGCATTTACTTCAGGCACAACCAAAGGTACTTTGGGATCCATTCTAAAATCCACGCCATTATCAATTACTACTGCCCCTCTTTTTACGGCTTCAGAGGCATAAGTTACTGCTGCGCCTTTCTCTCCTTCGGTTCCGGCAAACAAAGCAATATCTATACCCGCGAAACCCTCAGGTGAAATCGCCTGCACAGAATAATTTTGGCCATCGACTTCGATATTACGGCTAGAACGCGCAAAAACACGTAGCTCTCCAAGAGGAAAATTACGCTGCTTTAGACAACGGAGCATCTCTATTCCTACCGCCCCCACACCCACTACTGCCACATTATATTTCTTCATATCTTTTACTTATACCTGTTGGTAGCGGGTGGTCCCGCCAGAGGCGGGAACAGGACCCGCTACAAATTGGCTACAACTAAATCTCCTACTTCCTGCGTAGAATAGCCCATCTTGCCCGCAGCCAGAGATTTTAGTTTTTTAGTTACCACTTTTATTACTGCATCCTCAACTGCTTTACTCGCTTCAGCTTCACCCAAATTTTCAAGCATCATCCCCAATGCACAAATTGCCGCCAGGGGATTAATCACATTTTTACCAGTGTATTTAGGCGCACTTCCACCAATAGGCTCAAACATAGAGATACCTTCGGGGTTAATATTTCCGCCGGCAGCAATACCCATACCGCCTTGAATCATGGCACCTAAATCAGTAATGATATCACCGAACATATTGTCCGTAACAAATACATCAAACCATTCGGGATTCTTTACAAACCACATAGTCGTGGCATCCACATGGGCATAATCAGTGGCGATATCCGGATATTCTTTGGCCACTTCATTAAATGTCCTTTCCCAGAGGTCCCAGGCAAAGGTTAAAACATTGGTCTTTCCGCAAAGAGTCAGTTTTTTCTTTTTATTACGCTTTCGGCAATACTCAAAGGCATAACGGATACAGCGTTCTACCCCCTTGCGCGTATTATAAGAAATCTGAATTGCGACTTCATCCTTAGTGCCTTTATCCTTAAATTCACCCATACCTTTATATAGCCCTTCGGAATTTTCACGGACGACCACAAAATCCACATCCTCAGGTTTTTTGTCTTTTAAGGGACAAAAATCAGCATTATAAAGCTTTACCGGACGTAAGTTTATGTACTGGTCAAAGGAAAATCTGAGCTTTAAAAGCAAACCTGTCTCTAAGATTCCTGGTTTTACTTCAGGATGGCCGACAGCACCCAGATAAATGGCGGAATATTTCTTTAGTTCTTCAATATCCTCGCTTTCCAGGACCCTGCCTGTCTTTAAATACCGCTCTGCGCCAAAATCAAAAATTTTGGTTTCGTATTTAAAATTATATTTTTGACTTACTGCCTCTAAGACTTTCAAGCCCTGGCGCACTACTTCCGGGCCTGTGCCGTCACCGGGGATTACTGCTATTTTATACATTTTAAATGAGCACATAACTTATGGAGCAATTATTTTAACTTCCTGCGACATAAGTTATTTGTGCGAATTAACCCCCCACCACTTT
>JAGUYA010000011.1 GCA_020061545.1 Candidatus Omnitrophota bacterium | reverse complement strand
TGTATAAAATCAGTTTTACCTTTACCAAAAAAGGCTTGATGAAATATATTTCTCACTTAGACTTGATGCGCCTGTTTATGCGGGCATTGCGTCGGGCAGATTTGCCGATTAAAATGACCGAAGGCTTTAGTCCTCATCCCAAGATCAGCATTAAGCGGGCGCTAAAATTAGGGGTAGAAAGCGATAACGAAGAAGCCACCTTTGTTTTAAGAAAACCCTTGAGCCCAGAGGAATTTAAAGAGAAACTACAGAAACAATTACCAGAAGGGATTCAAATAAAAAATGTTAGCCTGTTAGCCAGTGAGCCTGTTAGCCAGTTGAGAAGGGAATATGTTGATAAAAAGATTTGAGGATGTAGATGTTTGGAAAGAAGCCAGAAAGTTAGTTAATATGATTTACGATTTAACAGACAAGGGTTTATTTAAGAATGATTTTGGATTAAAAGAACAGATTCAAAAGGCCGCAGTCTCCAGTATGTCAAATGTTGCAGAAGGTTTTGATAGTGATACAAAACAGCAATTTATACAAATGCTTTCTTACACCAAGAGATCGTCTTCGGAGGTTCAGTCTGAGCTTTATGTTGCTTTAGATAGGAAATATATAACTGAGAAAGATTTTAATAACACTTATAATCAGGCAAAGTTAGTAAGAAAGCTAGCGAACGGTTTTATTAGATATTTGAGAACCGACAAACAGGTTAACCGGCATACTGGCTAACAAAATATGTCTAAAGAAATATTGATCAATATTGAACCACAGGAAAAACGCGTTGCCATAGTTAATGATGGTCGCTTAGAAGAATTCTATCTTGAGCGGTCGCAGGATAGGACTATAGTCGGTAATATATACAAAGGAAAAATTGAAGCGGTTCTTGCTAATATTGGCGCGGCCTTTGTAGATATCGGCTTACCCAAAAAAGGATTCCTCTATTTAGCCGAGATAGAATCCATTTTTGAATCTCTGGAGGCGCCTCAGAAAGTCAGGCCACCTGAAATTAAGAAGGGTCAGGAAGTTTTAGCGCAGGTAGTAAAAGAATCATTTGGTACAAAGGGGCCGCGCCTTTCGACTTATATTGGCCTGCCTGGCAGGTATCTGGTACTTATGCCGCAGGATAATCAGATAGGTGTATCGCGCAGAATTGAGGACGATAGTGAGAGAAGGCGTCTTAGGCAAGTACTTCAGGAGTTGAGGCTACCCGCCAATATGGGTTTTATTGTGCGCACTGCCGCAGTTGGTAAGTCAAAACGGGAACTGCTCAGGGATGCTTATTTTCTGCTTAAGTTATGGAAGAGGATTGAGAAGTTGATACACAAAAAAAAGGCACCTTCTCTTATCTATGAAGAGTACGACTTAACTCTCAGGGCAATAAGGGATTCCTTTACCGATGATATAACTAAATTAACAGTAGACTCCCGAGAAGAATACCTGCGGATACATCGTTTTATCAGGACTTTCTTAAATTATTTATCTCCGAGAATAGAATTATATCGCGGTGATAATTTATTTGAAGATAGGGATATCGAAAGACAGGTAAATAAAATTTTTGAGAATAAAGTTTATTTAAAATCAAAGGCCTACATTATAATTGAGCCCACAGAGGGCCTGGTGGTAATTGATGTGAACAGCGGTGGATTCAGGAAAAAATTAGACCAAGAAGAAGCGGCATTTAAAGTTAATTGTGAAGCAGCCGCTGAAGTTGCCCGTCAATTAAGATTGCGCGACCTTGGGGGGATAATCGTAATAGACTTTATTGATATGCAAAGGGAATCCCACCGTAGAGAAGTTTTAAATGTGCTGACAAAAGAATTAAGTAATGATAGAGCAAAATATGATATTGTGGGTATTTCCAAATTTGGGCTGGTAGAGATGACCCGGGAACGTGTGCATAAGACAGCGCAAATGCTTTCTTATCAGACCTGTCCATATTGCCAAGGTAAGGGCAAAGTTAAATCACCTGTTACCATGTCTATTTATGCACTTAAGGAATTAAGGAGATTCTTGAAAGACAAATCCTTAAGACAGGTTAATATCACGTTGAATCCCGCTGTTCTTGATGAGCTTTTAAAGAATAAAGAGAATTTAAAATTTATTGAGCGTAAATTCAAAACAAGAATTAACCCTATATCCGATCCCCCCTTACATATAGAGGATATAAGAATATCTTAAACCAGTCATAGCCGTTTTATTCCTCGGTTGCTTAAAGGCTAATTTTATTCCTTGACCCTATTTATTTAATATGTTATTATTATAGTTCTATAATAATAAAAATAACATTAGAGGAGAGCGACAAATGTATGCAATAATTGAAGTTGGAGCAAAACAGTATAGTATAAAAAAGGGCGACATTATTGATGTAGAAAAACAAACAGGTAAGGAGGGTAGTGAGATTACCCTAAATAAAGTGCTCTTACTTTCTAAGGATAAAAGGCTTCAGATAGGCCAGCCCTATGTAAAAGGCGCCCAAGTGGAAGCCGTGGTCTTAAAGCATATAAAGGCTGACAAGGTAATCTCTTTTAAGTACAGGCGCCGGAAATCTTCTCATTGGAAAAAAGGACACCGTCAGCAGTTAACCCG
>JAGUYA010000126.1 GCA_020061545.1 Candidatus Omnitrophota bacterium | reverse complement strand
GACGGCAAAAAATTTCAAGCACCCCGAGCAAATCCCGTAGCAAAATAGCAGGATTTATCTAATTATAGCAAAGGGACAGATTTGGTTATAGGCACAATATATGCAGGCCATATAGGCAGGGGTGGCACTAAAGTTCTGTTTACGGATAGCGACGGAAACTTCCCTTATTTTCTCAATAACCTTTCCCAAATCTTTTTCTTTAACTACCTTGCTTCCAATGAGACCCGATTCTAAGAAATGTAACTCCAGGCGTAACGGTAACTCATTGTTTATATTCTTATAGGCAAGTGCATACAAATCTAATTGCAAACTCTCTTTTGTGCGCTTATCCGCTTCAGCTTGTTTAGTAATCTCAGAGGTTTTGAAATCAATAATTACTGCACCTTTATCCTCAATATCCACTCTGTCAAAACGTCCGGTAATCCTGTTATTCTCTAAGATAAAAGAAAAAGCCTTTTCAATATATTCGGGTCTGGATGCTTTAATTCTTTCAGAATTATAAAACCTAACCAATGCGTCGCTACCTATGCGGAAACGTTCTTTTTGGTGCTTTTCATCCAAAAAACCCTGGGGGTCAAAACTATTACTAAAAGCATCTAGAAGCTCATCTAGCTGCATTTCTTTACCCGCTATCTTATACTGAAAAAATTTGCATACAGCATCGTGCATTGCCCGTCCGTAAATAACCGCGTGGTGTTCCATGATAGGTACGCGCAGGATATGGACATATTTGTATTTTAAAGGACAGGTCAGGTAATCATCGATCTGATAATAGCTTAAGTTCACCATTTTATCTTCCGGAACCTCTTCTTTTTTTATCTTCTTAGATTCCTTTTTAGGTGCAAAACGTTCAATGGCCTCCACCGCACTCGTCTTTATCTTCTCTTTTTCTAGCATTTCTTTCCCGAGGGCTTCAACCACAAACTGGCTGATACGCCGGGTGCGCTCTCCGCCATAATCTGAAGCAGAAGTCAAATAAAGGGCTTCTTTTGCCCGGGTCATACCTACGTAAAAGAGCCGACGCTCTTCCTGGAGGTGAAAATCGCCTGTAGGAAGTATCTCTTTTATCAAACAATCAGGTAATTCAATAGATTGCCTGCGCCGCGGCACAGGAAAGCGGCCATTAACCAGAGTGACTAAAAATACTATTCTAAATTCCAGGCCCTTGGCTTTATGAATAGTCAGTACATTTACAGCGTCGGTATCCAAGTCAGCTTCCACTGTAGACGGATCATCACCAGCTTCAATTAGAAGATTAAGATAATTGGTAAAGTTTATGACGCGGTCAACTTTGGCTACCAGTTCAAAGTCTCTGACGAGATTAAAAAATTTAGCCAGATTCTGGATTTTGGCTTCATTCTCAAGGCTTTGCTTGTGGGTAAGTTTCTTTAAATAACCGCTTTCAGTTAAGAAACTGTACAAAAGCCTTCCGCTAGTCTCGTGTAAAGAAATATCCATAAATTTATGAATATCATTGAGAATATTCTTTATTTTCTCGCCCGAATCAGCAGTCACCTCGCTAAGTTCTGCTATGTTATCTATATCCTTGAATACAGAATATAAAGACCTGTTTCTGCGCTTGGCATAGTGCATACATAAAGTCAAATCCTCTAAACCTAAGTTATAAATTTCAGAACTGGCCAGATAATAAAGACGTAGAGAATCGGATTGATTGGAGATAACCCTTAAGAAACTGATGCAGAGCCTTACTTCTTCGCGGGAATAAAGACCCTGGGTACCGCTGAACTGCCAGGGTATATCCTGCATATTCAGTGCCTGTAAATAGGGTTGGGCATCGGAATTGGAGCGTACAAGGATGGCAAAATCTTTATACTGGTAATCCCCGGATTTAACTTTCTCCTTGATAAATTGCGCTACCCAGTCTGCTTCTGAAGAATTGGTATCAAAATGTTTATGCTCAAGGAGGCTGCCGTGGTCAGCTACAGCCACCAGTTTTTTATTGATATTCGCCTTTATCTCAAAGCGTTCAGGATTATTATTCTGTATCAGCTGGTAGGCGCTGTCTAATATGGGCTGCCCAGAGCGGTAATTCTGGATCAGGCTAATTTTTTTAGCGTCGGGAAAGGTTTCCATAAAATTCAAAACATTACTATACGCTGCGCCGCGCCAGCGATAAATACATTGGTCATCGTCGGCGACAACAGTAATGTTTTTGTGGTCTTGCGCTAATAACTTGACTATCTGAAACTGAGCAAAATTAGTATCCTGGAATTCGTCTACCAGGATATATTTAAATTGCTGCTGATATCTTTTGAGGATTAAAGGGTGTTTTCTCAAGAGCTCAAGGGCTAGATAAAATTGGTTTCCAAAATCAACTAAACCTTCTTTACTCAAAAGTTCCTGATATTTGGCATAGGCCAAGCTAAGTTCCATCTGTTGCAGCGCCTCTTCCTGCTTTACCGGATCTTGCGGGTCGCTCTTTGCTTGAAGCGTGAGGTCTTGAGCAAAAGCAAAATATTCTTGTGGTGATACATCTTCGTCTTTGGCGCGGTTGAATAAAGAAATCATGGCCTCAATAAAACGGGTAGGGTCGGACAAAGGCCGATAATAAGTAAGATTAAATTCAAACAGATGCTCGCGAAAGAAAACTGCTGCTTCCGGACGAGTAAGTACTTTAAAATCCGGATTAATGCCACTAACCAAGGCATTTTCTCTTAAGAGTCTATCTCCGAAGGCATGAAATGTAGAAATCCAGATATCAGTATAACCGTAAGGAACCAGTATATCAACCCGCTCCAGCATCTGGTGCGCTGCCTTATCCGTAAAGGTAAGGGCCAGGATTTCATCGGTCTTACACAAGCCTTCGGATAAGAGCCAGACAATTCTACGGGTAATCATCGTGGTCTTGCCCGTTCCTGCACCAGCAATAATTAAAAGCGGACCTTCTCTATGCGTGACCGCCTCAATTTGTTCCTGATTCAAGCCTTCAAGAATACTATTCATATTATAAATTTACATACCTTGACTTTTTTAGGGGGTGGCTTGGACTGATTAAATTTTATGCGTTTCGCTGGAGGCACATTAGAAAATTTTTGGCAAAAGTCTGCAAGGATTTACGAGGAGCTCAAGGACGCTAATCCGATACAGGCTATCCGAAGCGACGAAGTAAACCGTAGCAGACGGCAAAAATTTTCAGTGCCGGAAGCGAAACCATAAAATAAACTAGCCTCCCTGCGAGAAATATGCCTCGGCAGGACCCGCTACCTCACAGCGAGAAAATCGACAGATTCATTACTTATTTTACCTTGACAATATTTTATTTTCAAGTATACTTTGATTTCTATAGAGGT
>JAGUYA010000175.1 GCA_020061545.1 Candidatus Omnitrophota bacterium | reverse complement strand
GAAAGTGGTGGGGGGTTAATTCGCACAGATAACTTATGTAGGAACAGACCAAAATTTTACTCCATAAGTTATGTGCTCATTAATAATGAAGATAGGCATATTTTCTATTCCTGATATAACCTTAGGTAAACATAATGTCAAAGACCTCCGCCTTGATGAGGTAGATAAGTTAGTAAAAGCCAAAAAAAAGACATACGTTCAGGTGGAATTAGTGAGTGAAGAAGCTACTTTAGAGGCAGATGCGATATTGGCGCTGAGTGATGCGCGGACAGACCTAATTTTAAAAGATCTGGAGTTTATAGAAACGCGCTTAAGCCGTGCCGAAGAAGAGAAGGAAAAGATACTATTGAATAAATTAAAACTTATTTTAGAAAAAGAAGAATTTATCTTTAATGCAGGATTAAGCCCCGAAGAAAAACAGGCTGTATCTGCGTATGGCCTCTTTACCAATAAACCTGTTATAGCGGTAGAAAAGCAGGAATTAAGCGATTTGGATAGTTTATTGGCCAGAGTGCTAAAGGAGAGCGGTTTTATCAGTTTCTTTACTACGACAGGCGGAAATGAAACACGTGCGTGGTTAATTAGGCAAGGTGAGACTGCCTGGGAGGCAGCAGGCGTAGTACATTCTGATATTCAGAGAGGCTTTATCCGTGCGGAGATCGTCGGTTTTCAGGATTTTATCCAGGCAGGTGGCGAGGTCGGCGCCAAGCAACAGGGAAAAGTACGTTTAGAGCAAAAAGATTATGTAATGCAAGACGTAGATTTAGTTAATTTCCGTTTTAAATTCGCAGACGCTTCGCTATAACTTACGTCGTCCGCCTGCGGCGGACTTCCATAAGTTATCTGCTCATTGAAGGAGAAATTGATGGTTAAAATTAAACGCGCATTGATTAGCGTTTCAGATAAAACAGGGTTGATAGATTTCACTCGAGAGTTAAACAAATTTGGGGTGGAGATTCTTTCTACAGGTGGAACAGCAAAATTATTGCGGGATAATAATATACCGGTAAAGGAAGTATCCGAATATACAGGTTTTCCTGAGATGCTCGATGGCAGGGTCAAGACATTACACCCTAAGATACATGGCGGATTGCTTGCCTTAAGAGATAACCCCGAGCATTTGCAAAGTCTCAAAGAGCACGATATCGGCCTTATAGATATGGTGGTAGTAAATCTTTATCCATTCGAGAAAACCACACAGAAGCCAAATGTTACAATAGAAGAGGTGATTGAAAATATTGATATCGGCGGGCCTGCGATGCTACGTTCTGCGGCCAAGAATCATAAAGATGTAGCGGTCATATGCGACCCTGGTCAGTATGGTCAGGTTATTGCAGAACTAAAGAAGAATAACGGTACTTTATCTAAGGATTTGATGCGTAGACTCGCTATAGAGGTTTTTAGCCTTACCAGTCACTATGATAATGCCATATATAGTTATTTGCAAAATTATTTTAAGATCAAACCAGAATCCGCCGGCTTTCCGCAGGAATTGAATTTGCATTTTGAAAAAATCCAGGATTTAAGATACGGCGAAAACCCGCATCAGCAGGCAGCGTTCTATAAAGAAAAGGGTAAGACCAAAGGTCTGATAAATTTAAAGCAATTGCAAGGTAAGGATTTGTCTTTTAATAATATCTTGGACTTGAACAGTGCTTTAGAATTAGTTAAGGAATTTAGTCATCCTGCTTGTGTGATTGTGAAACATAATAACCCTTGCGGCGTAGCAGAGGATAAAACACTGGATAAGGCATATCTCGCTGCCTATAAGTGCGACCCCCTTTCGGCATTTGGTGGTATCGTGGCATTAAATAGAAAACTCGACTTTCAGACTGCCAAAATTATTGTCAAAAGTGGTTTTCTAGAGTGTATTATTAGTCCCGGATTTGATAAAGAAGTAAGAGATTTATTTAAAGACAAAAAGAACCTGCGTTTATTAGAGCTCAATGAGTTAGAGCCCATAAATGAACCCCGCACCTGCGTGCAGGAGCGGGGTGAACCTGAATTTAAACGCGTAAGCGGGGGCCTATTACTTCAAGATAAAGATTTAGAGACGTTAGATGTTAATAATCTTAAAGTCATAACCAAAAAGAAACCCACCAAAAAGGAAGTAGAGAGCCTTATTTTTGGCTGGAAGGTGGCCAAACACGTCAAATCCAATGCCATAGTTTTTGCGCAAGGCACAAAGACAGTGGGTATTGGAGCAGGTCAGATGTCCAGAGTTGATTCCGTAAAGATTGCCAAGAGCAAAGCAGGAAAATTAAGCAAGAATTCTTGTTTAGCCTCGGATGCGTTCTTCCCCAAAGCCGATGCAGTGATAGAAGCGGCTAAAGTAGGCATAAAAGCCATAATCCAACCTGGCGGCTCAATTACTGACGAAGAGATAATTAAAGCCTGCGATAAATATAAAATCGCGATGGTCTTCACAGGAATTAGACACTTCAAGCATTAATCCGTTACCCTGTTATCCCGTTAGCCCGTTATCCTGCTTAACGGGCAACTGGCAAACAGGTAAACAGGCAACGGAAAGATGGCCTACCCCGAAACAATCCAATATTTAGAATCTTTTATCAACTATGAGAAGATTCCTGCCTATCCTTATAAAGAATCTCTAAAATTAGAACGGGTTAAGGATTTCTTGACTATAATTGATAATCCCCAGGATAGCTTAAATTGCATACATGTCGCAGGCACAAAGGGTAAAGGCTCGACCTGTGCTTTTATTACCTATATATTAAGGCAAACCGGGTACAAAGTGGGCTTATACACCTCTCCGCATTTATCAGATTTTAGAGAAAGAATTCGTATATTATGGCACCAGGTGCCAAATGCAACAGGCACCAGGTGCCAAATGCAACAGGCACCAGGTGCCCGATTAGATTTGCACCAGGTGCAAGATTTTGAGGGGATGATTACTCAAGAAGAACTAGCTGATTTAGTAAAAAGATTAAAGCCAGAAATAGAAAGATACAATCAGAATTCACAATACGGTCCGCTTTCCTTTTTTGAGATTTATACCTCTTTAGCCTTTGTTTATTTTCAAGAGAAAAAAGTTGATTTTGCGGTTTTAGAAACTGGTCTGGGCGGTAGACTCGATGCTACTAATGTAGTTAATCCTTTAGTAGTAGCCATAACCCCTATAAGTTATGAACATACGCAAAAATTAGGCAATACCTTAAGAGAGATTGCTACAGAGAAAGCAGGGATAATTAAAAATAGCTGTCAGCTGTCAGCTGTCAGCTGTCAGCCAATAATAAGTGCGCCTCAGGGAGATGAGGCGATGGAGGTAATTAGAGAGAGATGTAGCGAAGTAGGCGCAAAATTATATGTAGTAGATAAAGATATTCTCTATGAAAAAACAAGAAATGGATTCTCGGTGAAAGGTATTTTTGGCGAATATAAGGATTTAAAGATAAGACTTTTAGGAAGACATCAATTGATAAATGCTACGGTAGCTGTAGGCGTAATTGAAGTATTGCGGTATTATAATATCAGAGTAGGTATTGATTCTATAAGGCAGGGTCTTTATAACACCATCTGGCCAGGTAGGTGCGAAGTTGTATCCTGTAATCCTTTAACTGTTTTGGATGGCGCACAAAATATTGCCTCAATTAGGGCTTTAAAAGAAACAATTAAGGAAAACTTTTTCGCCGAAGGCGGAAAATATAAAAGATTGATCCTTGTCTTGGGTATTTCTAATGATAAAGATATAAAAGGCATATGTCAGGAGCTCTACGGTTTGGCAGACGAAATTATTTTAACTAAAGCCAATAATCCCCGTGCGACTAAGCCAGAAATATTAGCTCAATATTTTAATGGTAAGGGTGTGCATATAACTCATAATGTGGAGGAAGCAAAGAACCGGGCCAGCCAGCTTATCCGAAAAGAAGACTTAATCCTGGTTTGCGGTTCATTATTTGTGGTAGGCGAATTCAGAGATGGAAAAATACGGTCTCAATGATACCATTGCGGCAATTGCCACACCCATAGGCGAATCGGGTATTGGCATTGTGCGCATCAGCGGAAAAGACGCACTAGCTATTGCGGACAGGGTTTTTGTCTCTCGTGATAAGAAAAAGCCCTCGACTTTTAAGACCTATACCACGCATTACGGCTGGATTGTGAGAGAAGCAGAAGTTATTGACGAAGTAATCTTGACAGTAATGCGTGCGCCCAGGTCTTATACCAAAGAAGACATTGTGGAGATAAATTGCCATGGAGGTATCTTAGCTTTGCGGGCAGCGTTAGATTTAGTTTTAGAAAACGGCTGTCGTTTAGCTGAACCTGGAGAATTTACCAAGCGCGCATTCTTGAACGGAAGGATCGATCTGGCGCAGGCAGAGGCAGTTTTGGATATCATCCGCGCCAAGACAGATTCTGCCTTAAAGATAGGCATCGGACAATTAAAAGGCAATTTATCTTCTCAGATAAATAATTTCAGGAAGATTCTCTTGGATATACTTTCGCAAATAGAGGTAAATATTGATTTTCCTGAAGAAGAGGTTGGCGCCGTGGATTTAAAAGCAATTTCCCAAAATTTAGATGGTATAAACAAAGAACTAAAAGATATCTTGGAAAGCTCAAAGCAAGGCAGGATATTGCGCGAAGGCATAAATGCGGTAATCGCAGGTTCGCCTAACGTAGGAAAATCTTCGCTTTTAAACGCTCTACTAAAACAAGAACGCGCTATTGTTACGCCAGTAGCAGGTACCACTCGGGATACTATTGAAGAAGTTATTGATATAAGAGGCATCCCCATAAGGATTGTAGATACTGCTGGCATTATTGAGCCGCGGGATTTAATAGAAAAGAAGGCTGTCTGGCGTTCCCGGAGATATATTGATTCAGCAGATTTAGTAATTTTATTATTTGATGGTAGCAGGAGGCTTAGTCGCGAGGATGCGCTGCTGATGAGAAAATTAAAAGGAAAGGCCATTATTACAATCATAAATAAAATGGATTTAAAGCAAAGGATTGAGAGGGCTAAGATTTCAAAAAGATTTAAGTGTGTAATTGATATCTCTGCAAAAAAACTTAAAAATATCGGTCTTCTAGAGCAGGCAATTGCAGATTTAGTCTATAATGGTAAAGTTAGTAGTAACCTTGAGTCAATAATGGTTAGTAAACTCAGGCATATCGAGGCCTTAAAAAAAGTAGAGAAATTTATTGCGCAAGCCTTGAATTCGTTGGATAATAAATTATCTTTGGAGTTTATTGCCCAGGATATCCAGGATGCGCTTACTTATCTAGATAGCATATTAGGTAAAGATTTTTCGCAAGATTTATTAGATAAGATATTTTCAGAATTTTGTATAGGTAAATAATGTATTATAACAACACAAATCCAAATACTACCAAATCCCAAATAAATCCAAAATCCCAAATTCAAAATATATCTTTTGGATTTTGAAATTGGGATTTATTTGGTAGTATTGGTATTATTGGAAACTGGGATTTAATGGTGTTAGGTGGAGGAATCTATAATATGGATAAGAAAAAAATAGAAAAGGCAATAAGAGAGATTTTAGAGGCAATCGGTGAAGATCCAAAAAGAAAGGACCTTTTAGGTACTCCCCAGCGGGTGGCAGAAATGTATGAGGAGATCTTTTCTGGAATAAAACAGGACCCTCAAAAAGAACTCGAAGTAGTTCTGGATCAAAAGCACGATGAGATTATATTGCTTAAAGGAATCCCCCTCCAAGGGATTTGTGAGCACCATCTACTTCCTTTTCTGGGCAAGGCGCACATCGCTTATATTCCTAAAGGCGGCCGTGTCACTGGTTTAAGCAAATTAGCCAGGGTGGTAGATATTTTATCAAAACGCCTACAAGTTCAAGAACGGTTGACTTCGCAGATCGCGGAGATTATTATGTCCAAACTAAAACCCCAAGGCTGTATGGTAGTTATTGAAGCCGAACATCTCTGTATGTCTTTTCGCGGAGTAAAAAAACCCGGTGTGCTTACAGTTACCTCTGCAGTAAGGGGGATATTTAAGGAAAACGAAAAGACGCGTGCGGAAACTTTAGCATTAATTAAATCGTAGCCTTAGGGAACGGAGAATGAAGAAGATATTAGCTTTAGTTGCATTAACAGTATTTTTATCAGGTTGCGCCACCTATAAGTCTCAGTTAGGTAAGAAGCCCTATGATAAGGGCTATGTAGTTTCCCGGGATGGTTTTACTATTCTAGAATATACTATTGGTAAAGATAATAACGTACCAGATTTAGAATTGGCTCGTGAGAGGTTTAAGAAACGCAGGAATATGGTTGAGCATTACTACAAAAAGATGGGTTACATTGAGAATCGCTTTAAGATGGCTTTTTGGGACCCTTGCATTCTATTTGTAAAAGCAGCGGGCGGGATAATTCGTCTTCCTTTTGTGGCTGTTTCAGATTATAAATACGAACATAACCCCAAATATAGAGAAAAAATTATAAAGAGGGAACAACAACAGGATGCCAAAGAAGAAGCGCGCATACAAAAGTTAAAAGACAAATTAAATATTTATATACAAAAAGAATTAACCCAAGAGAGTCCTTAGGAGAATTTACAAACAGATTTAAATTAAAGTATACTTGACTAAGATAGAAGGGGTGGATAAAGCGCGATGGCTATTGAGAAAAGAAAAGAAAGAAGGATAAAGGTTAATTTACCCATAAGGATAGTTTACCAAAAAAACGTAGAGGTCAGGAGCCTTACAGAAAACATCAGCCGTTTAGGAACTTATGTAAAAATAGATAAAAAAATTCCTGTAGGCTCAGAGGCGGATATAACCTTAGAGATACCTGTTTATATAAAAAATTTATCTTTATCCGGAGAAGTTAAGTGCCAAGGCAATATATTTAGATGCGACTTAGTCAGAGAAGTTAAATCTAAAAAATATTATGGAATAGGTATTTTCTTTACGAGTTTTTTGAAAGAAGTTGATAGAAAGAAATTATCTAATTACATAGATTTTCTTATCTTAAAGGAAGATAAAACTGTCAGAGAAGGCATAAAGCATTGGAGAGATAAAAGAGAGATAAATAGAAAAACCCGACAAACACAAAAGATACTATTAAGCCCAGAGGATTATCAAAAAGAAACCCTCGCTTTATTAAAACAGATTTTAACCCGCTTAGAAGAAATTTCCCATCAATTAGAGTCGCAAAATAAAATTAAGTGAAGCCCGTCTATAATACCCAAGATAATTATTTATTGTTTATGCTTTTATGGATAGCAGCAATATTGATTTTTGCTTATGCCTGGGTTCCCGGGGGGTTGGATGTAGATTCTTGTAATTATGCCGTGGTGGCAAAGGAGATTCTACGCACGCATAAATGGTTAGGATTATACGATCCTGTCTATCAAGGAGTATTTTATTATCATTTTCCCTTATGCATCTGGATTACCACGCTTTTCTTTAAG
>JAGUYA010000181.1 GCA_020061545.1 Candidatus Omnitrophota bacterium | reverse complement strand
GTTTCTTTTTGGTCAGTTTATAGCCTTGCGCTAATATTTCTTAGCCTTATATTCCTTAAAAAAGGATTGCGCTTTGATATATTTTTATGTTGTCTTGTATTCCTCTCTGCTATAGCTTTATTAAAAAATTCCCAAAAATTACCTAAATGCCATATTTCAAGGTACACTTCATATAAAAATAATTACCTATATACGATAAAAGGATTTATTGATAACCAACCTTTATTTAAAAACAATAGGACCTCTTTTATATTTAGAACCCAAGAGATACAGTTTGCTAACTTAAAATACAACACCTGCGGCAATATTCTTGTGCGGATAAAAGATAAAAGAAATTTAGATTATGGAGAAAGCTTAATTCTGAGCGGCAATCTGTACCGGCCATTCGGTTTTAGTAGTCCTAACCGGCAAAATTATCGAGATTATTTATATAATCAGCGTATCTTTTCTGTGATGAGCGTTAAGGCAGCAGGTTCGGCGGTCAGATTAAATGAGAATAAAGGTCTTGTATTTAAGCGGGCGGCCTTTTGGTTAAGGGCAAGAATAGAAGGCATGATTTCTCAACATCTTTCTTGCGTGCCTGCCAGCATATTAGATGCCATGGTTTTGGGTGAAAAAAGAAACATACCACCGGTTATCTATAACTCTATGATTAAGTCTGGCACGGTGCATATCTTACCGAGGCTATACACGAAAATGCCTTCAGTTGCACTTTGAAACAACGTTACCCAATGAAAAACAACTGGTTAAGACAGGAACGAGCAGGAGGAATTATACAACGATTTATGTTGGCTTAACGCCTGATTTGGTTAAGAAGCTAAGGAATTTTGTAGGAAAAGAGGGTAAAACCGAGTCAGAGGTATTAAGAAAGATGCTTGATGTCTATTTTAAATATATAGACAAAAAGGGGCTGCCTTTAGAGCCATTGAGAAAAACTTCTCCCGTAGGGTTAAAGTTTTTGCCCAGATCAATAACAAAAAAGCAGGATGTAAAGTTAAGGGGGCTTGTTGAGAAAACAGGCAGGAAAATTTCAGAGTTGGTAAGAGAGGCGGTAGAGAGTTTTATCGAACAGAGATAACCCGTATCTATATTAAAAATAAGAATAGATGAGATATCCATTGGTAGGCTTATGCATTGCTTTCTGTTTAGGGATAATAACTGCGGCATACATCAAAATGCCATTTCTTATCCTTTGCTTAGTCACCTTTTTATTTTTAATATTTAGTATTGTCTTCATAAAACAAAGTACAAAATTTAGTATTTTCCTTCTATGTACTGTTTTTTTCTTAGGTGCTACATTATTAAGAAATTCTCAAATCCTATCCAAGTGCCATATCGCTAAATTAATTCCCTATAAAAGTGATTCAGTTTCTCTAATAGGAGTTATTGACAACGATCCTACTTATCAAAACAGAAGAGCGTCTTTTATTCTTAATGTAGAAAAGCTAAAAATAAACGAGGATTGGGTAAAGACCCGCGGTAAGGTTTTAGTCAGGGTTTTTAAAAAGAATGATTTTACCTATGGAGAGAGGCTATTCTTATCAGGCAATTTGTATCAGCCGTTTTCTTTCTCTAAAGGCGAATTCAATTATAGGGATTACTTGAAACATCAGGGTATTTATCTTATCCTTAGCGTAAAAAAGGGCAGTATAGTTAAGCAGTTAGACAAAAATGTTGGCAATCTCTTAAAGTCATTTGCGTTCCGAATAAGACACAAAATGAGAGATGTCATTGTTAAGAATTTATCTCCTTTTGCGGCAGGCATACTGAATGCCATTATCTTAGGGGAGAGACAAAATTTACCTGTTTATGTAAGAGATGTCCTCGTGAAAGCAGGTACCGTTCATATAATTGCAATTTCAGGCCTACATTTGGGGATAGTTGCCTTTATCATCTTATTAACCTTAAAAATAATAAAAATTCCAAGAAGGCCAAGGTATATTTTTGCTATTTTCCTTTTGATTATTTACTGCATATTAACTGGCGCAAAGACACCAGTAGTGCGCGCAACAGTTATGGCATCTATTTTACTTTTTGCTTATTTTTTTAAGCGGGAAATTAATATTTACAATTCTCTATCACTTGCGGCACTAATAATACTAGCAGTTAATCCTTGGCAACTTTTTGAAGTTAGTTTTCAGCTTTCATTCTTAAGCGTAATCTCGATTGTCTGGCTTTCACCCAAGATTAAATCTCTGCTTCCTGAAAAGTTAAACAAGATATCTTGGATACGCTTTTTAACTTCAGTTTTTTCTGTGTCATTCGCTGCCTGGCTTGGACTCTTGCCTCTAATTGCCTATTATTTTAGAATTCTCTCACCTATTACCATACTAGCAAATATGATTATTGTTCCTTATATGACTATTATTGTGGCTTCGGGTTTTAGTTTAGCATTGATTGGTATATTAGTTCCTTCTTTAACCCCTATATTTGCTGCAAGCAATGAGTTGTTTATTCTAATATTATTTAAGATTAATTCCTCACTAATCGCTATTCCCGGAGCATATTTTAAATTACCCAGCATATCTTTTGTGTATGTTTTACTTTATTATGCTCTACTCATACCATTTTTTAATTTCTCTAGAATTTCTTTTATAATAGGTTGTTTAAGAAATAAGCATAGCCATTGCTGATTTGACTGATCCAGAAGCAATCTTGCACCGAACTCAAGGGCGGGGTTGACAAAACTTAATATATGTGTTAGAGTTATTTTAT
>JAGUYA010000166.1 GCA_020061545.1 Candidatus Omnitrophota bacterium | reverse complement strand
GGAAGCCATCCCCACATTTAACCTGGATATTTCGGTAGCCCAGTTCTTTAAGAAACCCTTCTGCACGCTTAGCCAATGGTTCTAATATCTCTATCGTATAAACCTCTTTAGCTAATTTTGCTAAAATTGCCGCTTGATAACCGCTGCCTGTACCTATCTCTAAAACCTTTTCATTCCCCTTTAATGCCAATAGTTCCGTCATTAAGGCAACAATATAAGGTTGAGATATGGTTTGCCCTTCACCTATAGGGAGGGGTCCATCTTCATAAGCCCAAAGCCTATGCATTAGAGGAACAAACAAGTGCCTTTTCACCTTCCGCATCGCCTCCAGTAGGCGTTTATCTTTAATGCCCCGTGCCTCGATCTGTTCTCTAACCATATTTTCTCTCTGTTGGCTAAATTCTTGTTCCTGCGGGCTCACCCATCCCTGCTTCCAGAAAAGTAGAGTTAATACCATTGCTAAACTAATAATAATTTTTGTCTTCATCCTTATTCCTTAATCCCAAATCCCCGGAATCTTATAACCGCAAAAATCACACTTTCCATCTTTTATATTATTACTCAACACCTGAAAATGTATCCGCTGGATTACCCTCGCTTGGCATTTGGGACAGAAGGTTGAATTATACTTATGCCCAGGGACATTGCCAATGGTTACATAATTCAACCCTGCTTCCCGCGCAATCTGGTAAGCTTTTTCTAAGGTCTCTATCGGCGTAGGGGCAAGAGCGGTTAGCTTATAAGCTGGGGAAAACCGGGAGAAATGTAGAGGCGTATCTGGGCTGAGGTTCTCTTTTATCCATTCGCACATCCGCTTAATATCCTCTGGGTTATCGTTTAAGGTGGGGATAACCAGATTTACTATTTCCAGCCATACCCCTTGTTCTCTGATAATCTTTAAGGTTCTCAGCACCGGTTCTAATTCCGCAGAAGAAACCTCTCGATAGAACTTATCGGTAAATCCCTTTAAATCAATAGTTACTGCATCGGTATATTTTAGTAATTCCTTCAGAGGCTCGGGGTTAAGCGCGCCGTTGGAGTGCCAAAGAATCCTTAGTCCCTTTAGTTTGGCTATTCTGGCAATATCATAGACATATTCATAAAAAGAGGTGGGCTCATTATAAGTAAAGGAAAGGGTAGGAATCTTCTTTTCTATAGCCAAGTTTACTGCATCTTCGGGTAAAAGATTATAGGTATATTCCATTTCTTCAATTGACCGCTGGGAAAGATGCCAGTTGTGGCAAAATTTACATCTAAAATTGCACCCAGCTGTGCCAAAGCAAAGAATATTAGTTCCCGGAAGCATATACAAAGCTGGTTCTTTTTCAATGGGGTCAATATGCACTGCAGAAGGTCGAGCATACACTATATTATGAAGAATACCGCCCTTATTTTCTCTATTCCGACAAAAACCCCGCCTCCCTTCAGGTATAACACATCTTCTAAAACATATCCCGCATTGAACGTTGTTGTCTTTTAATTTTTCATAAAACATCGTCTCTCTTAATACAGTCCCTTTTATTTTCGGTGTAGCCAGAGTTACTCCATCTATTTTTTCACTCCACAGCAAAACAGTAATAATTATTCCTAATAAAAATATAAAAACAAGCCATCTTGCCAGATTCATATCGATTCTTGTAATCGGTTAATGTGCTGGTTCTTCCTCTTTTGCGAAATAACGCACACGGGAATGCCGCTTGCCAGTAACAATAAGCCCATAAAGCCCTCCTGTCACTAACGCAAAAAACAACCACACAAGTATACCGGTAAAAAATAAAGGAAGTTTAGAAGAAAAACGGGAATTTGTGAAAAAGATTGGCTCGCACTTTCGTCTCCCCGGCGCTAAATTGTTGTTTGACTATAAGTTGCCTTATAGTCATTTTGTCAAAAATGGCCAAAAAATAAATTGGGGTCCTGACGGGGCTCGAACCCGCACTTAAATTCTTCCGTTGCTTGCGGACATTGGGCCGGTAAAAGCTCAAAAGCGGCGAAATTTATTCCATCTTTGACTTTGATGCCGCTTTGAGTTCCTTCGTGTAACCTCATGCCTGGGTTCAACAAACTCTTCCGGGGGAATTTCCGGGTGTTTTGATAAAGGCAGAGCAGACCTGATAATCCTTTCAATATCCCTGACATCGCGGTTCTGATCAGGCGTAGCAAAAGAAATCGCATGCCCCTTATGACCTGCCCTCGCGGTCCGGCCGATACGATGCACATAATTTCCCGCTTCATCGGGAAGGTCATAGTTGATTACAAGCTCGATACCGATAACATCAATTCCCCTGGCAGCGATGTCGGTTGCCACAAGCACCTTGTACCTTCCTGATTTAAAACCTTCAAGCGCTTCGCGGCGCTGACTTAAGCTACGGTTAGAATGCATCTCTGCCGCGCGATACCCCATTTCCTTAATCGAACGCTTAATTTTATGTGCACCATGACTGCTCTAATGTGAGCTGGTCAACTATAAATTATGGTTAGCGGCTGGCGAGGCGCGCTTCGATAGGGCCTGCTACCGAGACAATAAAGGGTCAGTCCCCTTCGGGGACAGACCCTTTACTTTGTATACCTCAGGGACAGTCCCTTTTAGAGCTATTACGCTAACGAAGCTCGGTGGGTTAAAATATTCGCCCAAGTCAGCATGGATTCGGCCCAATCCTCATCCATCCGCATATCCTGACGCAGGCGCTCAAAATCAGCTTTGAACCACTGATAAGTAGGCATAAACCGAAATGATTTCGGAGCTGCTTCCAACTCTTTGATAAAATCCTCGGTCTGGAATAGAAATTGTTCTACCCTCGACCTGCGATTTTCCATAGCCCAACGGGACAACCGCCCTAGATTCACCGCAATATTTAAAACTAATTCCCTTGTTTGCATGCATTACTCCTGTAATAATGAACGGGTTATTGTTTCTACTTCCTTGCGAACCCCTTGGTCGAGTATCTCCCGGCTCGTATTTTGCGTAGGCCTTAAGTTAATCAAAGAATCAAAATCCATTTCTGCGGTTTCTAAATCCAGGCCCGCGCCCCAGAGGTCTTCCTGCCGGCTGCCGTCTTCTAACAGTAGGCGTTCGCCGTCCACGTGTTTTTGCCCGCCGGCTGAGAGAATCCCGCGGCGTACATCCACCACAACCTTGATGTATCCTTTTAAGTCCTCGGCTATTTGTTTGCGGGTCTGCGGAGAGATTTTACCCCGAATAATCAATACCATAGGAGAAAATAGCTGGGGTGGCTAAGCGGGATCGAACCGCCAACCCTCAGAGCCACAGTCTGATGCTCTAACCAATTGAGCTATAGCCACCACTATTCTTTTTGTTCTTTT
>JAGUYA010000073.1 GCA_020061545.1 Candidatus Omnitrophota bacterium | reverse complement strand
TATATGGTGTTTGGTAACGGTCAGATCAGAACATAAATCCTATAGGGACACTTCTTGCTCCAATCGGAGAAGTGTCCCCTAGAGATAAATTTTTACAAAGGAGGGACACTTCTCCGAACAGACAAAGAAACGTCCCTTGATTGGAGGGAGAAGCGTCCCTGATAATATGAAGATAGGGGTTTTGGGCGGGACATTCAATCCCATACATATCGGTCACCTTATTCTAGCTGAAGAGGCAAGAGAAAAGTTGAAACTGGACAAGGTTATTTTTGTGCCTACATACCTTCCTCCGCATAAAGATAACTCTGACATTGCTTCTGCTCGCGCAAGATTTACCATGGTAAAACTAGCTATTAAAGACAACAGGTATTTTTTAGTCTCTGATATTGAGATTAAGCGAGATGGCCGTTCTTATACCATAGATACCTTAAAGGAATTCAAAAAAATATACCCCAGTGATGAATTGTATTTTATCATTGGCTCAGACCTGCTTAAATATTTAGATGATTGGAAGGATTTGGATGAAATTATTCAAATGGTAAGGTTCGTTGTCGCCACCCGTCCGGGATATCCTTTAGAAAAAATACCTTCTCATATTTCTACTATCCCCATTAGGGCAGTGGATATATCGGGTTTTGAAATTCGAAAGGCAATAAAAGAAAATAAATCATTCCGGTATTTGGTGCCTGAGACAGTGCTTAAGTATATCAAAAAGAAAGGACTTTACCAATGAGTATTAGGGTAATCAAGGTCGCTCCCTCAATATTGTCTGCGGATTTTAGTTGTCTAGCTAGAGAAATAAAAAAGGTTGAGTCAGCCCGTGCGGATATGCTGCACATAGATGTGATGGATGGTCATTTTGTGCCTAATATAACCATTGGTCCGGTGGTGGTCAAGTATATTCGTCGGGTAACAAAACTACCTTTGGATGTACATTTGATGATTGAGAAGCCTCAAAATTTTATTGACGACTTTGTCCGTGCGGGTAGCGATATGATTACTGTGCATATTGAGACAATGTCATTAGCACAGATAAAAAAACAAAAATCAAAATTAAGTAAGAGAAATATAAAATTAGGCATCTCTTTAAATCCTAGTACACCGCTATCGAGGATAAAAAGCGTACTTAATTTCGTGGATTTCGTCTTAGTTATGTCCGTCAATCCAGGATTTAGCGGTCAGATGTTTATCCCTGCGGTGTTGCCCAAGATAAAACAATTGCGCTCTCTCTTTGACGGCGATATTTCCGTAGATGGAGGGGTGAATGGTAAAGTGGCAGGCAGGATTATTAAAGCTGGTGCGAATATTTTAGCTTGTGGTTCTTATATATTTGCCGCCAAGAATACTAAGCTGGCAATTGAAAGGATAAGAAATGCAAGATAGTAATGAAATTAAATTTGGTACAGATGGCTGGCGGGGAGTTATTGCAGGAGATTTTACGTTTCAAAATTTAAAAATTGTCTCGCAAGCTGTGGCGGATTATTTAGGCCCTGGTAAGAAGGTAGCTGTGGGTTATGATACGCGCTTTATGTCACCTGACTTTGCAAAAATTGCTGCGGAGGTCTTCAGGGGTAATGGTATGAAGGTTTTACTTTCGGACAGACCTATTCCCACACCCGTTTTAAGTTTTACGGTGAAATCGAGGATTTTGGATTTAGGTATTATGATTACTGCTTCCCATAACCCTGCTGAATACAATGGTTTTAAAATTAAGATGCCTTCAGGAGGAGCAGCTCCTCCAGAGGTTACAGAGGATATAGAGAGGCGCTTAGGTAAGACCCCTATAAAAGATGCGGGTGGCGTATCCGGGCGAATAAAAAAAGAAGATTTAATCGGCGATTATATTAAATTTATCCGTTCATACATTGACTTAAAGAAGATTAAGCATAAAAAATTTAAGGTTCTGGTAGATAGTATGTATGGCTCAGGAGATAGTTTTATCGTCCAGATACTTAAGGGAACGGACATAAAGTTAGAATTTATACGCAATACCATTAATCCTTCTTTTGGAGGAATAGGCCCTGAGCCGGTCGAAGAGAATTTAGCAGATTTAAAACTCAGGGTTAAGAAAGAGAAGTTTGACTTAGGGATTGCCCTTGACGGCGATGCGGATAGGATTGCTTGCGTCGCAGGAGGCGGTATATTTATTCATCCGCAGAAAATCTTAGGCTTACTATCATTACACCTGCATCAGGATAGGGGTTGGCGAGGTGGTATTGTAAAGACAATTGCAGGCACGACTATGATTGACCATATCGCCAAATTTTTAAAAGCCAAACTTTATGAGACCCCCGTGGGCTTCAAATATATCTCTAACCTTATGGAAACACAGGATATCCTAATCGGAGGAGAAGAGGCAGGAGGCATGGGAGTAAAAGGATACATCCCGGAGCGCGACGGAACCATAGCCGGGCTTCTTATCTTAGAGATGATGGCTTACAGGAACAAAGATATCTTAAAAATTTTAAATGAGACTGAGAAGCAATTCGGTAAGTATTATTATTTGCGCGAAGACCTGCGTTTAGCCAAGCGGATAGAACCCAGAAAAGAACATCTGCCAGCAGAGTTATTGGGTGAAAAGGTAGTTCAGATAAGAGACTACGATGGAATAAAATTGATTTGTGAAGATGAAAGCTGGCTGATGTTTCGGGCTTCGGGAACAGAGCCGCTGATACGCATATATGTAGAATCAAAGAGTTTAACCCAGGCGAAAAAACTATTGGAATTTGGCAAGAGTTTAGTGCTTAAACATGCTTTATAGGGTTGTCAGTCTATTAGCACTTATTGCCTGCAAGGTATTATTCCGTTTGAGGGCGCAAGGCTTAGAGTATATACCCAGAAAAGGGGGCTTTATCTTGGCTAGCAACCATATCAGCTACCTGGACCCGATAGTTTTAGGGGCGATCTGTCCGCGTAAATTAAATTTTATGGCTAAACAGGAATTATTTTGTCATCCGTTAATTTCTTGGTTTCTTTCTCAGGTAGGGGCTTTTCCCGTAAAGAGAGATTCTGCGGATTTATCCAGCCTTAAGTATGCCATGCGTTGCCTTAAAGAAGGCAAGGCATTAATTTTATTTCCCGAGGGGAGCAGGAGATTTGATAGCGCTTCTACAGAACCTTACGCGGGTATCGGATTTTTAACCGCAAAGTTGTATGTTCCGGTGATACCTGTTTTTATAGAAGGGACAGAAAAAGCCCTGCCGGCTGGCGCTAAGTTTATCCGGCCCGCAAAAATTTCTGTACATTTCGGTAAGCAAATTTCTATAGAAAGGAGGGTGCCTTATCAAGACGTCGCCAAACACATAATGGAGAATATTAGGCATCTTTCATGCGGGGAATTAAATTAGCGAAAAATATTGGTTTCTGCTCAGGGGTAAGACGTGCAATAAATATTGTCGAAGAAACGCTCTCTCATAGTAAATCCAAGGTTTATTCGCTAGGGCCTGTTATACATAACCCCGAGGTTATTAAGCAATTAGAAAAAAAGAACCTCTGTATAGTAGATTCTTTAGATAATTTAGAGAGATCATCCGTCCTTGTATTGCCCTCCCATGGCACTCCCCGAAAAATATTAGATATTGCCAAAAAGAAAAACTTAAGACTTGTCGATGTTACCTGTCCGTATGTGTCTCTGGTACAGAAGATCTGCAATATGCTTCATAACCAAGGACTAGAGGTCATTATTGTCGGTGACCGCGGGCATCCTGAAATAAAAGCCCTTCTAGATTTGGCACCGGGTGCACATACTATAGATAACATAAAAGATATCAAAGAAAATGTATTTTCCCATAAAAAGATAGGGATTATTTCCCAGACTACGCAGACAAAAGATATATTTTTTGAAGTGGTCAGCAAAATCCTACAGAAAAATCCTTTAGTAAAGGAGGTGCATACATATAACACCATATGTTTAGATACCGTCCATCGGCAAGATGAAGTAAAGAAGCTTGCTAAATCTGTGGATGTTTTGTTAATTGTTGGTTCACGCCTCAGCGCCAACACCAAAAGATTGCTCTCTATGGGTCGTAAAATTAATAAGAGAACTTATCTAGTGGAAAATGAAGGAACGCCGCTAGATAAAGTATTAAAAAACACAGACAAAGTGGGATTGATCAGCGGTGCTTCTACGCCGGAATGGTTAGTGAAAGAAATCGTCAGAAAAATAAGAGAGGCCACAACTTATGGAGCAAAGTGAACATAAGTTGTAAGGCCGAACTTACCC
>JAGUYA010000099.1 GCA_020061545.1 Candidatus Omnitrophota bacterium | reverse complement strand
TGGTGGGGGGTTTAATTCGCAGACGCCCTACGGGCTACAACTTACGTAGTTTATAAACGTAAATTGCTGCTCCGTAAGTTGTCTGCTCATTTAAATGGCGAGACACGCTAAGGTCAGCGAAGCACTAAAAAGAGAAATCGGCAGCATAATACATGAGGAGTTAAAAGACCCCCGCCTGGGATTTATCACTATTACCCACCTGGAATTAACGCCGGATTTAAGATATGCCAAGGTATTTTTTAGCGTCCTGGGTAAAGAAGAAGAACGCCAAAAATCTAAAGAGGCGCTAGAATCAGCATTAGGATTTATACGCAGGTTAATTGCGCAAAGGATAGGCTTAAGACTTGTCCCCGAGATTAGTTTTCATGAGGATAGGTCTGCCGAATATTCTATCAGAATACAGGAAGCATTAGACCAGATTAAAGAGTTAAATGAGCCCCGCCCTTCCTCTACGGAAGCGACTGGGGCAAATAGAAAGGAAGGGCGGGGTGAACCTAAAAAAAGTAATCACCTGCATAAAAAATAATAAGAATTTTTTAATCACCAGCCACACGAATTTAGAAGGAGATGCCCTGGGTTCGGAATTGGCTTTTTATAATCTTCTTAAAAAATTAGGTAAGACCGCTACGGTGATTAATGAAGATAAACTGCCTTACGGATATGACTTCCTGCCCTACAAAAATAAAATCCTAAAATTCAAGGATAATCTTAAGAATACAGAGTTTGATTGTTTCGTGGTTTTGGATTGTTCGGATTTAAGCCGCACCGGAGAAGTCTACAGGTTAAATTCTAAACAGAACCCCATTCTGAATATTGACCATCATATCAGCAACCAGGAGTTTGGTGATATAAACTGGATAGAGCCGCATGCCTCATCCTGTTCAGAAATGATTTATAAACTCTATAAAGCCTTGGCTCTCCCTTTGGACAGAGATACGGCGATTCTTTTGTATACAGGTATACTTACAGATACGGGGTCATTCCGCTATTCCAATGCCACCAGTTTCACGCATCAGGTAGTTTCAGAGCTGCTAAAATTTAATCTGGATATCCCGCAGATTCACAAGAGTATCTATGAGAATATACCTTTTGAGGATATGCTGCTTCTGGCTAAAATATTGCCGGCTATGAGGCGTGAAGCCGGGGGTAAATTAATCTGGTTCCAAATCAAGAAGAATCTGTTAAGGAATAAGAAATTATCTTTTGATTTAAGCGAGCAGATTTTGACTTTCGGCCGGGCCATAAAAGACGTGCAGGTAGCGGTTTTATTTAAAGAAAACTTAGGCGTCAAGAATGAAATCCGGGTGAATTTCCGTTCGCAGGGCAAAGTGGATGTAAATAAGATTGCCTGTTTCTTTGGAGGCGGAGGGCATAAGACCGCCAGCGGCGCCACCGTTCACGGCAAAATCGACCACGTAAGACAAAAAGTCTTATCTAAAATAAAAGAAAGCCTAAGATAATATTTTGCTTTCGGGATTTGAGAGCAGCACTGAAAATTTTTGCTGTCTGCTTCGGTTTACTCCTCGCTTCGGATAGCCTTTATCGTAGTATCTCACCCTACGCTCGTCGTAATTCCTCGCAGACATCTAGCAAAAATTTTCTAATGTGTCTTTCCAATGCGGGTTTGGAAGTATAGATAACGATGAAAGTCATATACGGAATTAATCAGATTAGGAAATTCAAGAAGCCGGTGGTGGCACTGGGCGTATTCGATGGCATGCACTTAGGGCATAGGCGGATATTGAAAGCAGTAGTGGATAAAGCCAGGGGTATAAAAGGCAGGAGTATGGTGGTGACCTTCTGGCCAGACCCGCATGGAGAAAAGAGCCTTTATTCCTTAGAGCATCGCTTAAGATTAATAGAGTCTATGGGTATAGATGTAAGCATAGTCATAAAATTTAATCAGAGATTTTCAAGGATTTCGGCAGAAGACTTTATAAAAGACATTTTAGTGAAAAAAATCGCTGCGCAATACATATATGTGGGCAGAAACTTTAAATTTGGAAAACAGGCCAGGGGTGATTTTAGAACTTTAGATAAACTCTCCCCTTGCTATAATTTCAAATTAAAAGTATTTGGTCTAATTAAGATAGATAATCAACCCATCAGTAGCACACATATCCGTAGGTTAATTACCAAAGGAAAACTAGATACAGCCCAGAAATTGCTTTGTCGTCCGGTGAGTATACTCGGTACTGTAATCAGGGGGAGTTCTTTGGCCACCGGGTTAGGGTTTCCCACGGCAAATATAAATCCCCACCATGAAGTTTTGCCTCCTGCGGGCATATATGCGGTTTCCGTATTTTTAGAGAATAAGAATTTTAAAGGTGTCTGTTATATTGGCGCAAAGCCAACTTTTAAAAAACGCATAGGAAAACACATAGAGGTGTACATATTTAATTTTCATAAAGATATATACGGAAAATATTTAGAGATTCAGTTTATAAAAAAGATGAGGAACGAAAGGAAATTCAGTTCTCCTCAATCCTTAGCCAGACAGGTCAAAAAAGACATATCACTTGCCCAAAGGCTGTTTTCCCTCCCTAATTTTCACCACAACATCTGCCCATCTTAATGCCCCATATCCACTAGTTCTTGTGTTCCATTAACTTAGAAGAATTTTTCCCTTGACAAACAAAAAGATTTTCTCTATACTTGTGCTACAAAGTGGTTAAAAGTGGAGTAAAGTGGAAAGGATAAATCCATGTTCTATGGTGAGTATCTGCATTCCATAGACCGCAAGGGACGCCTCATCTTGCCTGCCAAATTTCGCGAAACCGCCAAAGCGCATTTTATAGAAAAATTCTTTGTGACGCGCGGATTGGATAAATGTCTTTTTATGTTTTCGGAAGAAGAATGGCGCACACAAGAGAATAAATTTAAGGCCATCTCTTTTACTAAGCAGCAGGCACGCACATTTAACCGTCTTTATTTTTCCGGTGCAGTAGAAGTTATTCCTGATAGACAGGGAAGGATTCTGATCCCCCAATACTTAAAGGATTTTGCAGAGATAAAAAAAGATGTAATTCTCGTAGGTGTATCTAACAGAGTCGAAATCTGGGCAAAAGATAAGTGGCACGCATTTTACGGAAGTTCGCGTCCATCTTTCGAAGAGATTGCAGAAAAATTAATGGATATGTAAAATTGCATGATTTTTGCGGTGGAACAGAAACTTCATATTCCAGTGATGCTTGGTGAAGTCGTAGACTATCTAAATTTAGGGCCGGGTAAGGTGATAGTGGATGCCACTATAGGAACAGGCGGACACAGTAAGGCAATTCTGGAGCGTATTATGCCGCAAGGTAAACTCATTGGTATTGATAGGGATGAGGAATCTTTAGCTGTAGCTCGCGAAAGATTGTCCGCTAATTCTTCCGCCTGTGAATTTGTCTATGGTAATTTTGTCAACCTCGATGCTATCTTGAAAGATTTAAATATCAAAAAGATAGACGGCATATTATTTGACCTGGGAATTTCTTCTTATCAACTGGAGAATCCCGGCCGGGGTTTTAGTTTTCAATACGACGGGCCGTTAGATATGCGTCTGGATAGGAACAGTTATATCTCTGCCTATGATTTAGTGAACAATCTTAACGAAGATGAGATTTCTGCGATGCTGTGGAACTTTGGTGAGGAAAGGTGGCACAATCGTATTGCCCATTTCCTTGTAGAAGAGAGAGAAAAACACGCGATTACCACCACTGAGCAACTAAGTAAGGTCGTAGTTAAGGCGATACCGCCTAAGTATAGACACTATCGCATACACCCGGCAACGCGGACTTTTCAGGCAGTGCGTATCGCAGTGAATAGAGAATTAGAAACAATAGAGGTAGCGATAAATAAGGCACTCCAATTCTTAGAGAGTTCAGCCAGGATTTGCGTCATTTCTTTTCATTCCTTGGAGGACCGCATAGTGAAATTCGCTTTTCGTAAAGCTGCTGCTGAGGGAAAAATAAAGATAATCACTGCCAAGCCCTTGACACCGCAGGCCGCAGAAATAAAAGAGAATCCTTCAAGCCGCAGTAGTAAATTAAGGGTAGCGGAAAAGTTA
>JAGUYA010000132.1 GCA_020061545.1 Candidatus Omnitrophota bacterium | reverse complement strand
TAATTATTCCTTTAAATATTCTGCATAATACTATCATACTACTTTGAATTATATAATTTTCGATAATATTGAATCATAAGAAATTTACATGCTCTCTCGGCTGCTTTATATTCCAGAGTATCTGATTAAAGGTGTTGTCCCTGCATAAAGGAATGCAATCCTTAAAATCGATATTCTCAACTACTCTTTTTCTCTGCTCAGAATTCCAGATTTCCTCAAAGGTGTTCTTCTTTAAATCTCCAATACAATATTTCCCATATCCTCTCATATGACAACATAAATATGCCTTAGCATCTGCGGCAATTACAGTGGCAAATTGCTGGCCATAGCACTTTTTATAATTGCGGCCATATTCTTTATCTTTCATCATATCGTATTTATGCTTTGAGTATAAGACCTTAAATCCATCTACGTTTTCATTCATACATCTATGGATATTTTTGGTAATATCTGATAGATGATATTCAAATTTACCATTATTATGTATCTGCATCGGCCTGAATTGTAAATAATCAACATTTAATCTTCTGCATAATTTGGCGGCTTCCAGCATTTCATCATCAGTATGATTACTAGTCAGGTAACCTATTCCTACGGTTGCAGAACTATCAAGGCGTTTTTTTATCGTTATTAATAACTGGATATTAGCGATTATCTTATGGAAAGCGTCTTTATCCATACCATGAACTTTCTTAAAAGTTTTGGCAGAGGCAGCATCAAGAGAAATCCTTATCCACCTACAACAACTCAGGAGGTCTTTGCCAATTTCTTCAGTAATAAGTGAACCATTGGTAATAAAGCCGGTATCTAAGCCTAAGTTATGTGCCAATTTCAATATCTTGGTGATATCTGGATGACAAAGCGGTTCTCCGCCACCAGTAAAAATTAGGCCGCGGACTTTTGCTTTAGCTAATTGCCTAACTATATCTTTGGCTAAATCATAAGGCAGAGAGTCGTGATTCTTATCCTGAAAATACCAGCCCGAACACTCAGGACACCTGTGGTTACAAAGATTAGTCATATCTAATTCCACAGTGATAGGCGATGGATTCTCACCTGTTAACCAGGCATTTACGCGGTCAAGATGTTTTAAGATTTTGTCAGAACTAAACTGCCTCACATCAATTTCCATAACCTTCCAATCCCTTTTGTTTAAGTGTTTACGTCTATCTAAAGAAATTAAATAAACTTTTCAAAAATATCCAGGAAACACTAATTAAAAGATAAATAAAGATTATGATATTAAAGATTAGCTTAAAAATAAACTTAGGAACTGCTATTAAGTAACCTTCAATTGATTTGGGTCTAAGCGACCACCATTGATGCCACTGATTATATAAGAGCACTTTACTATTCATAAATAAAATAGAAACTATAATTGGTGTTATATCCAGAGACATCAAAATCACAAAATCGTAACCTCTCTTTCGCAGTTTAAACATCTGAATTGACAACGCATATCTCTTAAGTCTAATCTGCCTATTTGGATGGATAAGCTCGATATCAGGAAAATTTTCTTGAAGAAATCTTCTCCTGTGCTCAAATGTCAAAACAGAAACATCTGAATCCACAATTCGCCGTTGCGTCTCTACCACTGTAGAATGCAGATGTTCATAAGAGGAGTATCCATTGTCCACTATTAAAACCGAACGTTTTAAGACCTTATCTTCTTCCTGAGTTAAGGTAATCAAAATCCTTCCTATTTTTTTTAATATTCTTCTCATCTAATCGCGGCCTTTATTTATAAAAATATTTAACAAACTGTAATATTAGATAGTTATCTGGGTGTCAGAAAAATTCAAAATTAAATCACTTTAACTAAAGAATTTATATCATATAATAAGCTATCTTGAGTAACTAAGATTCAAATGCAAGGGTTCTTTATAGTCTTAATATAAGAATAAAAAGTATTATTCGTTAATTTTTTCCTTTAAGTTTCTGAAATGAACGTTTTCCGGAGCAATACTAATCGCTCTATCTATCTTTTGATTTGCTTTAACCTTATCACCTTGCGCTGAATATACTTGGGCTGCTTCAGCTAAAAGCCATGCATCATTTGGATTAGAAGCTAAGCCTCTTTCTACTTCTTTTACCGCTAAAATAAGATTATTATTTTTAACATTGGAATCTTTTGCAACTCCAGCTCTGCCTCTATATACACTCACCAATAATCTAGATGACCATGGATTGTTTGGCTGTATTGCCATCGCTCTTTTAACTGTTGTTTCAGCGGCAGAAAGATCGCCCTCGTTAATATACACTTCAGCCAATACATTGATGATAGCGATATCATTCGGATTGGATGTTAAATATTCTTCGGCTAATCCAATGGCTAGCTTGTTTTCTCCCTTTTCAAGGTGCTGCGTTATTAACTTTGCTTGTGTTTGTACCGATGTCTGTATTGGTTCTTTTAAATATTCTTCTTTAACTTTTACCGGGGCTACTTGTGTAGTGCTTTTTTTAATAATATTAGCGAGAATCGGAACCATTATCATTACTAATACTAAAACTCCTAATATCACATAATATTTATTTTTAAGCATTTTATACCTCCTCTTAGGAACAAAATAATCGTATCATTACCATCAAAAACCCCAAAAATATTATATAGTATTTCTTTTTACATTTTAAACACCTCCTTTCGCAATCAATAAACTCTTATCTTCTCCTTCTCCAACCACAGTTCAAACAT
>JAGUYA010000040.1 GCA_020061545.1 Candidatus Omnitrophota bacterium | reverse complement strand
GCGGAAGTGGCGGAACGGAATACGCGCTAGCTTCAGGAGCTAGTGGGGCAACCCTTGAGAGTTCAAATCTCTCCTTCCGCATTTTTCTTTTGGGTTCTCCCGCTCAGCGTATAAGTTGCATGGCGGGATCCCGCCTGCGCGTCTGACTCACTTGGCGGGAAACTCCCCTCTCCGCACTAATCTCTATTTACCTGCCTTTTTTTAGAATTTTCCCAATCTTGAAAAGACTTCTGGTAGGCGTAAAAGGAGGGTTTCTTGGAAAAATCCCAACGCACCAACCCCAAATAATCTATACCATTATCCCAGTGTTTCTTGCAGTCACGAAAGAAAGCCCAGAACACCTTCTTAATATTTTTATTTTTTAATAACTCCTTAAATACCCCTTTTACCCATTCTGCCTGCTGGCGTTCAGTCGGGTTTTTGCCCATCCACCAGTTTCTGACCTTAATACCTCTTTTTACGCCAGGACAGCCTATCTCGGTAATCCAGATTTTTTTATGTCCGTCGTCATTTGTTGTCATAATCTTATAAGCTAATTTTGGATACGCAACTACCCTTTTTATTGCATTGGGATTCAGGGGCGATTCAAAAATATGCAGATTTAAAATATCAAAATAGTTCTTTGCGCCATTATCATAAAGGTGATTTACGCTGGCAATACCATTGGCTAATCCACCATTTAGGATTTTACAATTAGGGTCTACTCTTTTTGCAGCTGTATAGACATCTTTAAGCAAAGTGCAGTAACTTTTAAGTCCGTCTTGGTTGACCCAATAGATAGACGAATCTGGTTCATTCCACACCTCCCAGAATTTTACTCTGCCTTTAAAATATGCGATTACTTCGCCTGCGTAGTTAACAAACAACTTATTATTTTTTGGAGGACAGTTCCATTTTCCATTAGGGGAGGCCCAAGGAACACTATAATTCAATAGGCCTAATATGTTTATTTTATGCTCGCTAACTAGCTTTACAATATCATCGTATTTATCAAAATTGAATTTCCCCGGCGTCGGCTCAATATCCTCCCATAAAAAATCTATCCTTACCCAGCCCACGCCCCCCTCTTCCATTAAGGCAATGACATCGCGGTAATCTTTCTTGCAAGAATATTTATAATTATTCCAATCGTGATTCCAGTGTAAAAATTCTAGTGCGCCAAAGGGATTATTTTTATCTTGCGTCATTTCTTATGTATACAAAATAAATGGCTGGATCTATTAATGCGGGGCCTGTTCGATATTTATATAATCAGCGAAATCTATCTTCTCGCCTAATTCCTGCTTTACCACGCGAATCCTGTCCGGAACGTAAGGGTGGGTTTTAAAATAAGACTTGGGCCTTAAGGGTTTTCTTCTATTTATATCCTGTAATCTCACCAGAAAATCAATCATCCCGCGAGGATTATAGCCGGCTAATTTGGCATAACGAGTGGCTAATTGGTCTGCAAGTAGCTCATCTTCCCGGGAATAACCCAGCATTATTTCCGTAAAAGCTACATCAGCGGCATTACCCACTTGGGCTGTTTGAGGCATTGTGGCAGTTAATATTCTTAATACAGAATAACCCATCATGGCCTGGAGTTTCTTGATGCTGTGCCTGGCTACAATATGTCCGACTTCATGAGCCAGAACCGCTGCCAGTTCGTCATCATTAGCTACGTTATCGATTAACCCTTTATTTACGTATACAAAACCACCCGGCAAAGATACGGCATTGACCTCTTCATCATCCAGGACTTTAAAATGATAATCTATGTCTTTGCGGTCGCAGACACTGATAATCTTGCGGCCAATATCCTCTACCCTTTTTTGCACTAAGGGGTCTTCTACAAACTTATATTCCTCTGCCACCTGACGGGCAACGGATTCTCCGATTTGCACTTCTTTATCAGTGCTGTAATAAAAGGTTTCTTCCTGGCCGGTGACGACGTTATATTCAGTGGCGCATCCTGATAAAAGAAAACACAATAAAAGCATCACCATGCCTATTTCTTTAAACATACAGTAGAGTTTTCTTAAAGGTAACCCTACTACATTGTAGAAACAACCCTCGATACGCCGAATAAAAAATGCTCCCTTGCCCTGGATATCAAAACTGCCTGCTTTATCTAGAGGCGAAACACGAGTAAAATAATTCTTTATCTCTTTATCCGTTAATTCATCCATATAAACTTTGGTTTTTTCACACCCAAGCCTGGTCTTATGTCTATCTTTATCAATTATGGCTAAACCAGTATAAAGCCACTGCGGTTTCTGAGAGAGCCTTTTTAACATTCTCTGCGCTTCTTTTAAGTTTTTGGGTTTACCAAAAATTTTTTTATCCTGCACTACGATAGTATCCGCACCGATTATAATACCATTTTTAACTCTTTTAGCTACATCTTTCGCTTTTAGTAAGGCGTTCCTTTTCACCAGTGCTGCATAAGATAAATTGCCTGCTTTTCTTTCTTCTTTAATTTTACTGGATATAACCTTAAATCTCAACCCAAAAATATCCAGTAGTTTTTTACGCGCCTTTGAATCCGAGGCTAAGTATATTTTTCTCATCCTATCGTAGGGACGGTTGTCCCTAATTTAGAGCTGCATTTTCTCCGGCAAGATAACCCGTGGAAAATGCTGCTTGTAAATTAAATCCGCCGGTGTCGGCATCTACATCTATCATCTCACCGGCAAAATATAATCCTTTAATTATCCGCGATTCCATGGTGCGGGGATTTATATCTTTTAAAGAAACGCCTCCTCGCGTAATCATGGCTTCATCTATAGGCCTGGCCTTTATAATATCTAACCGCATGGCCTTAAACAAAGAAATTAAACCTTCGCGCTCTTTCTGGGTAATCTGGCTAACTTTTTTGTCCGGAAGAATTTTTGCTACCTCAAGAAATACATCCACTAATCTCTTGGGTAAAAAACTTTTGAGCGTATTTTTAATGGTTTTCTTAGAATTCAGTTTAAATTCTCTTAATAATCGGGCGCGTAATTGCTCTTTAGATAAAGCTGGTTTTAGGTCTATCTCTACATATACATGGTTATTCTCTTTTAACCAAACTGCAATCTCTCCGCTTAAAGAAAGAACCAGGGGCCCGGAAATACCAAAATGCGTAAATAACAATTCGCCTATTGGAGATATTATCTCTTTTTTCCCGTCGCTAAACCCCGTTACAAATTTTGAACTGCTCCGATTAGCATTAGATATTTGTAACAGGGTAAATTTTAGTCGGATATTCTTTAAAGTCAAGCCTTCTAATAAGTTGGGATATTGTTGTCTTGTCTCCAAAGGAACCAATCCGGGTCTAAGTGGAATTATACGATGTCCTAATTTCCGAGCCAGTTCATGTCCTTCTCCGGTCGAGCCAGTAAAACTATAAGATACGCCGCCTGTGGCTAGAATAAGTCTATCTGCGGGAATAATCCTTCCGTCGGCAACTAATAAACCTTTTATTTTATTCTCTTGCAGAAAAATATCTTTCATTACGGCTCTATAGATAATTTTGACCTTATTTTTGTATAATTCTTTTTTTAATACCTCTACAATGCTATTAGCTCTATTCGTCTGGGGAAAAACGCGTAACTGCCTTTCGGTTTTCAATTTTAAGCCCCTTTGCTCAAAAAAACGCATTAAATCCAGATGAAAAAATTTCTTAAAGGCATCCCTTAAGAACTGACCGTTCTTGGAGAATCTTTTAAGAAAGGAATCTAAATCGCAGGCATTAGTAAGATTGCAGCGGCCCTTGCCACTTAAGAGAAGCTTTTTACCTAAGATAGGATTTTTTTCGATGAGGGTTACATCCTGGCGCAATTCGCTCGCCCTTATTGCAGCCATCATTCCTGCCGGGCCTGCGCCAACTACCACTATTCTTTTTGCATTCACTGAAATTAAATATCCAAATCTTCTATTGTAAATATCGATTCTAGTTTAAGGCCTGCTTTGGCCAGATTTTCTTTGGCGCCTTCACCTCTATCTACAATCACGATTGCCTTCTTAACAGAAACACCGCGCTTATCCAGAGCCCTTTTTGCCTCAATTAATGCTCCTCCTGTAGTCGCCACATCATCCAGCAAGATTACTTTATCCCCTTTCTTTAAAGCCGGGCCTTCAATCTGGCGCTGCATCCCATGTGTCTTGGCTGCCTTTCTCACGATAAATGTCTTCAGGGAAATCTTTTTGGTGTGACTTAAGCAAGCGACAGCCCCTACAATCGGGTCTGCACCTAATGTAGGACCGCCAACAGCATCGATATCTTTACCCCGCCCTTTCTTTCTTCGCAGTTTATCTTTTCTGTAGAAAGAGCGGGGTTTATTTTTTATCAGTTCTAAAATAATGCTTGCTACTAAGTAGGCACCTTCAGGAGTCAAGGTAATTATCCGGCCATCCAGATAATAATTGCTTATTTTACCAGAAGATAAAACAAACCTTCCTTTTTTTAGCGCCTCTTTCTTAAGCAAAGCTAATAACCGTACCTTGAGTTCTTTCAACCCTTGTTTGGCCATAGTGCCAATTATTTTACTATCTTAAATATGCGCTGTCAAAT
>JAGUYA010000056.1 GCA_020061545.1 Candidatus Omnitrophota bacterium | reverse complement strand
TCCTGGCTGGAGGCCAAAGGAATAACTTCTTTGGCATCAGTAAAAACAATTATAGATACCTCCTCGCCTTCTAAATAATCCTCAACAATAACTCTATTGCCCGCATCACCAAAGATTCTTTCCTGCATTATTGAAGTTACTGCCTGTTCTGCTTGCCCGACTGTCTTAGCCACAATCACACCCTTACCTTGCGCTAAGCCGTCTGCTTTAATTACGCAAGGCGCACCGATTTTATCGATATATTTATAAGCCTTAGCTATATCTGCGCCTCCGGCGGATCCGCCTTCGGCGGAAAAAATCTGGAAATCTGCTGTGGGAACTTTGTATTTGGCCATTAATTCTTTCGCAAAAACTTTGCTGGCCTCTAATTGCGCTGCCTTTTTTTGCGGACCGAATATCTTTAATTTATAATTTAGGAATTCATCAACAATGCCGGAAGCCAATGGCGCCTCAGGACCTACGACAGTTAAATCTATCTTTTCTTTTTTGGCAAAGTCTAATAAAGCTGGCGTATCTTCTGCTTTAATCTCCAGGCACTCTGCTTGTTTTAAGATGCCACCGTTTCCCGGAGCGCAGAAGATCTTATCCACCAGTTTTGACTGGCTAATCTTCCGGACCAGGGCATGTTCCCGGCCACCTGAACCAATGACTAAAACTCTCATTGTTTCTTATCCGGTTATCTATTCCAGTTTGGTTCCATCCCAGGGACAGAATTTATAAGAACCGCTTACTTTCTCGTGGCAGGTAGGACAAATCTTAGGCGGCAAAAGTGAACCCAGGGGTAATTTCCATCTGAATTCTCTTTCACCTAATTTTACAGAAAATGCCCCTTCTTTCTTCGCATCAGCAATACCCAAACCGTCCTTATTTTGCGCAGGAAAGACAAAGAAATACATATTCTGGCCAATGGGCCCCAAGGCATTGGCTAACGCTGGCTTCATCATGGCTAAGAAACTTTTGGTATCAGCATTAACGTCAGTGTCACTTAAAGGAAGGTAGATATTACCCTGGCTATCTACAATCTGGATATTACTGCGAATATCTGTTTCGGTTTTATAGGTAATGTTACCATATGTGCCCACTGTACCATCGACAACCGCAATAATTGTATAGGGCCGAAAAACTTTTAAGAATTCTTCAATTTGAGTTGCGCTCATATTCGGATTCTGGCTGAAGCTGACCTGCCAGTATTCTTCGGGGATCCACCAGACAAAGGTCATTTCACCGGGTTTATCCGACCTTTTTTGCGTCTCCTGGATGAGGGCATTGATGTCTATTTGGTCTTCTGTAAAACCAAAATTTATTCCTGCAGACAAAAGAAGCGTTATCACGACAAGACCACTACATATTACTTTTTTCATCCTCACCCCCCACTTATTTACACTATTTTTACCTGTTTCTTGCCACGCCTGACTTCTCCGATTATCCCAGAACGCAAATTAAATTTTTCCAAGGCGGATTTTATTTTAGGGATATTATACGGCTTAACTACTAAGACCATTCCAATGCCCATATTAAAAGTCTGATACATCTCATCTTCAGGGACATTACCTTTATTCTGTATAAGTCTAAAAATCTTGGGAACCCTCCAGGAATGCTTATCTATAACTACATCTACATTATGAGGTATAATTCTGGCAATCTTATTGTAGAAGGCGCCGCCGGTAATATGGGCAATGCCTTTTATGGCTAATCGCTTATCGCTTTTCGCTAATCGTAACAAAGATAAAACTGGTCTGACATAAATGCGCGTGGGCTTAAGCAATTCATTGCTCATCTTTATCAATTCATTTTTTGACAATACCTTTCTCACCAGAGAAAACCCGTTAGAATGCAGGCCGTTTGATTCTAAGCCCATGACTACATCGCCAGCCGTAATTTTAGAACCGTCGATAATTTTTGATTTCTCGACTACACCCACGCAAAAACCTGCCACGTCATAGTCGCCCTCATTATACATCCCAGGCATCTCTGCGGTCTCCCCGCCTATAAGAGAGCAGCCGGCCTGGATACAGCCGTTATTTATACCTTTAACTACGTCAAAAAGCACGCCTGGCTCTAATTTACCGCAGGCAATATAGTCTAAAAAGAACAAGGGTTCTGCTCCCACGCATAAGATGTCATTAACGTTCATGGCCACAGCATCAATTCCCACGGTATCGTGTTTATTGGCCAAAATCGCAATCTTTAATTTTGTGCCTACGCCATCAGAAGAAGAGACCAGAACCGGGTTCTTATATTTTTCTTTAGGAAACCTAAAAAAACTCCCAAAGCTGCCAATATCTTTTAAGACCTCTTTCCTAAAAGATTTCCTCACTAAAGGCTTTATCTGGTCTTTAAAGAGACTGGCCTTTTTGATATCCACACCTGATTTTTTATAAGTCAGTTTCATGGATGCCTCCCGGTCCAGCAATACAGGCAGAGTTTCTCTCTGGGGAAACCTATAGCAGAAACCATATCGTTTAGCTTCTGGTATTTTAAGGTAGTCACGCCCAAATCTTTAGTAATCCATTCTACCATCTTCTTATATTTTGCAGAACTCTCATCTAAATAGGCCTTGATGTCCTTGATGTCCTTTCCTTCTATTGCCTTTATCGCCCTGCGTGCAGCCAATTCATGGATGCTGCGCGTGGAATAATTGAATTTACAGGGAAACATTAAAGGAGGGCAGGCGATTCTTAAGTGGGTTTCTTTCACCCCACATTCTTTGAGTTTCTGAATGGTGTAATTCTTCAGCTGCGTGCCCCTGACAATAGAGTCGTCACAGATAACAATACGCTGACCTTTGATTATCTCTAGGATAGGAATGAGTTTCATTCTGGCAATCAGGTCACGGGTCTCTTGCGAAGGCGGAGTATAACTGCGGTCGAATCCCGGCGTATATTTTACTAACGGCCTGCGAAAAGGAACGCCGGATTCCATAGCATAGCCAATGGCATGGGTCGTCCCTGAATCCGGGATGCCTGAGACAATATCTATCTTAACATTGTCGTCTTTGGCTAAAAACCTACCGCACCTTTCTCTGGCCACCTCCACAGTTATCCCCTCATAGGAAGAACCGGGAAATCCTGTATATATCCATAAAAAGGAACAAATCTGATTTATATTGCCGCCTTTGCGTTTAGATTTTAAACCGTATTCATTTAATAAGATGACCTCTCCTGGCTGGATATATTTTACGATTTTGAACCCTAAGTTCCTGAAAGCCGTGGTCTCAGTAGTCACTGCCCAATCTTTGTCTCTCTGACCCACTACTAAAGGCGTATAACCGTATCTGTCCCTTACTGCGTAAATTCCCTCTCTGTTTAATAAAAGAAGGGAACAAGAGCCATCAATCTTTGAAAACATATATTCAATGCCATCGATAATGCTCTTGCCGCGGATAATCAGTTTTGCCACCAGCTCCGTAAGATTGACTTTCCCGGCAGTAACCTCGCTGAAGGATTGACCATCTTTATACAACCCTTTAGCCAATTCCTCCGCATTATCAATAAAACCATTGGTCACGATAGCAAAGGGACCGAATTTGGAATTGACGTATATGGGCTGCTCGTTCATCGCGCTAATCACGCCGATTCCTTTATTACCGCGCATCTTTTTATAATCTTCGTAGAATTTTGTTTTAAATTGGCTCCCCCTTATATCGTGAATCTTGCGCAGCAATTCCCCGTCACTATATACCGCCAGACCGCCAAATTGGGTGCCCAGGTGCGAATGGTAGTCTGTGCCATAAAAAAGATCTTCCAGACAATTATCTTTTGAGACCACGCCAAAAATCCCACTCATCTTTTCCTCCCGGTAGAACCTTCCTTACCGCCTAGCGTTCTAAAGTTATTTTTTATAGAATCTCTTTATTGCCGCAACCACTTCTTTTGGTTCGCCAACCCCAGTAAAGATATCCAAATCTTTTCTGCTGATATTGCCGTCTTTTAAAACGGTATCTCTAAGCCAATCCAGCATACCGCTCCAATATTCCCTGCCAAATAATATTACCGGAAACTTAGGGATTCTTTCGGTCTGAATGAGATTAATGGCTTCGGTAAACTCATCTAATGTGCCGTAACCCCCGGGCATAATCACGAAGGCCTTGGCATATTTTACAAACATCACCTTTCTGACAAAGAAGTAACGAAAATCTAAAAGCGTATCCACATATCTATTGGGTTTCTGTTCGCTGGGTATCTGGATGTTTAAACCCACAGAATGACCGCCAGCCCTCTTAGCACCTTTATTTGCTGCCTCCATCACTCCGGGTCCGCTACCCGTAATTATGGCATAACCCTCCTTAGCCAAAAGATAGGCAACCTCTTCGGTTAATTTATAATATTGATTGCCGGGTTTTATGCGGCTTGAACCGAATATGGAAACGGCTTTTCCTATTTTAGAAAGTACCTCAAATCCCTCTACAAACTCTGACATAATGCGAAACACCCGCCACGGATCTTCCGAAAGAAATCCCTCTTTGGAATCTTTCATTCTTATTGCCATTTGAGCTCCTTTTCATACTTAACTTAATGTTAATCTTTAAGATAATTTTCTATCGCGTTGCGCCAAGATTTGTATAGATCATTAACAGGCCTATTAATGAACTTGTTAACTATAAGCTTATTACCTTTGACCTCGCCAATTATAGAAACAGGTGTTTTGTTCTTTTTGGCTATCTGCAGTATTTTCTTAATATCCTTTGGTTTGG
>JAGUYA010000033.1 GCA_020061545.1 Candidatus Omnitrophota bacterium | reverse complement strand
GGGCGACCACCTTCTACCTGCCCTTTTTGTCAAAGAGAAATATAAATCTACTTCTTTTTCGCTGCTTGTTTTACTGCCTGATTCGCTAATTTATCTGCACCCCGATTCTCTTCTCGAGAAATATGATTAATCGAAACCTCATTGAAAGCAGATATAAGATGTTGAACTTGATTATACAACCCTAATATATTAGGATTCTTTATCTTATAAATTCTCTTCAGCTGTCGATAGAGCAGTTGACTATCGGTATTTATCTTTATTCTTTCTACCTTAAGTATAAGGCCTTCCTGTAACCCATAAATCAAAGCTGTATATTCAGCAATATTGTTCGTCGTATTGCCAATGAAACTCGCGATATTTTTGATGGTCTGGCCATCTCGGCAAATAACCACGCCTATACCACTTGGGCCAGGATTACCCTTGGAAGCTCCGTCAATGTAGATCTCCAGTTCCTTCATTCTCAATATAGAGTATCCTGTTACAAACCTCGCAGGTAATGATGCGTTCATACATTCTTATTAGATTTATTACCTGGGCAGGTACATACATATTACATCCTCCACAGGAATTATCTTTTACAGTAACGATAGCTAAACCCTCACGATTGTGCAGTATCCTTTCGTATTGAGTGAACATTTTCGGCTCAATATTGGGTATAATCTGTTTTCTTTGCACTTCTAATTGCGCCAGCCGGTCCTCTATCTCCTTTATCCTGTCCTGGATATTTTTCTTCTCTCCCTGGCATACCCTTTCTTCTTCCTGAAGCATTTGTTTCTCTTGGGCAATATCATTTTTTATTTTATCTGCCTGGTCAAATAATCCTAAAACACGGTCCTCTATTACTGAAGCATTAGCTTTCTCGCCTTCCATTTGTTGTAACATCGCCTGGTATTCCTTATTTGTTTTTAGTTGGTAAAGTTGGATTTGCAGCTTCTTAATATTTTCCTCTTTAGAGGCTAATTCCAATTCTTTATCTTTTCTCTGCTTTTGTAAATTTAATAAACTTTCCTCAAGGCTCGCCAGATGCTTTTTCTTTTCTGCAAAAGAAGCTTCGAGAGCCTCAATCTCCTTAGGCTTTAATTCTTTTTCATTCTTCAGGGTATAAATCTCGCTATCAATCGTCTGTAACTGAACCAGGTGCCCTATCTGTGCTTTTAAATCAATCACTGCTATCCCTTTGCCATAAAATATAATAACATCAATGACTCCTCACTCACTATCTGGTGGGCATTAGAGGATTTGAACCTCTGACCTCGTGCATGTGAGGCACGCGCTCTAACCAGACTAAGCTAAATGCCCGCATAAATTTTCAAACCTGGGCCCACAGGGATTCGAACCCCGGACCAAGTGATTATGAGTCACCTGCTCTACCACTGAGCTATGGGCCCAAAGATTCTATTTTCAAACACTTACAGCAACGGGTTTTTCTATAATCTTCTCTGGTGTCCAAATAATGTCCATCCGTTGCCCTAAAATGTCTACTGCCCGCTTTTTGTGGTCTGGAGACAAGTGACTGTATCTGAGGGTCATTTCAAGGCTCTTATGCCCCATCAACTCCCTAACTGTGTTTAAATCAACTCCAGACATTACCAAATGCGATGCAAAGGTGTGTCTCAGGTCGTGAAAACGAAACTGTAATATACCAGATTTATTTAGCGCCGTCAACCACGATTTTTTAATATCTCCGAAAGGATTACCATCTTTATTACAGAAGATATAAGGACTTTCAGGGTGTTTCCTAACTTTAATTAAAGCAACCCTTACCTGTTCATTCATCGGTATCTCTCGTTTCTCTCCATTCTTTGTATTTAAAAGATATATTATATTGTGTCTAAAATCTATATCGTGCCATTTAAGGCCAAGTATTTCCCCCTTTCTCATCCCCGTATTTAAGGCAACTATTACTATCGGCCTCAGATAACCTCTACAATGAGCTAAAAGTTTTACAATTTCTTCCTTCTCAAGATACCTTAACCTCTTATTATTTTCCTTAAAAAGCTTTACTTTCTTAACAGGGTTATCGCTTGCCTTGCCCCATTCAATTGCTTTATTAAACATACATTTAAGGCAAGCTAAGGCTCTATTTACTGTGGCTGGAGAAACTTCTTTCGCCCTATCGGCCTTAAACTGCTCAACAGCCATGGGGGTAATCTCATACAAGTATTTTCCTGCGAAATGCTTACCAAGAGTTTTTATTAAATCCTCGTCGGAGTGGCAGGATTTCTTGTTAGGTTTAGCGTGCAAATCAAGATATAACTGGGCGAGTTCTTCAAATTTAATCTTATGTTCTCTGCGTATATCCAGATACTTATTCTCCGCAATCTCAACCTTACGCTTCTTTAATATAGTCTCGGCTAAAGCCTTGCTTGGGCCGATTTTTTCTCTCTTGCGTCTGCCTTGCACCCGATAATCTATAAACCAATTACCATTTTTTAAATATAACCCCATCACTTCCTCCTCTGGCGATTATTACTTCTCCATTGTTTCCAGCACCACAAAAGAAGGTTGCTTATACTTCGCTCTTCGTTACGGGCATCTCCTTCAAGCTGTTTCTTCTCTTGTTCACTGATTCTGAGGTTTATTTGCTTCTCTTTCGCCATAAGAATATTATATAATATGTATATACATTGTCAAGATAATTCTTTTACTCTTCTGTCTTTAAGCCATTTCTCTATCTCTATTATATCAAATTTTACCAATTTGCCTATCTTTAAATACGGAATTCTTCGCTGGCAAACCCAGACATAAAGAGTGCCTTTGGTTAAACCTAAATACTGCGACAATTCCTCTACCCCCAGAAAACGTTTATTCATAT
>JAGUYA010000103.1 GCA_020061545.1 Candidatus Omnitrophota bacterium | reverse complement strand
CTGGAAGTGAATGGAGAGCATAAAAACAAAAAGCAAGATGATAAATCCATCATAATATTTTCTAAATTTTTCAATGTTTTCCTTCAATGGATCTATTTTAGGAATGACAAAGAAAAGTAGGGCAAGTCCAACAAGAATAAAGGACATCAGGAATAATCCCCAGAATTTTGAGGTATAGCCATCTACTTCTCCTTGAGCATTCCAATGCGAAGCTATTTTCTCTGGCATCTGAGGATAAAAATAAATACTGATAATGAGAGAAACTAGAATTATTCCCAGTATAGTTATTCCCCTTTTTCTCATATTCATAATTTAAACTTTTTTAATTTAATTTTTTGATTTTTACTTCAATTTTTGCTAATTTGTTGTGGTTGCTCTGAGTTTTTTAGCTGCTTTAAATAAAATTATAATCCATAGAATAGGACTTAAGGGTAATAAACCCGATGGCAATAAGAAAAGGGAAAGAATACCAAAGGGATTGTTTAAATAGTTTGGGAGGTTAACAAAAAATTCTGAACTACCAATTACAATAGGAATTATAAATGGCAATCCTATGCTAGCCGAAATTATAGCAATGATACCTGTAAAAGTAGTAATCAAACCAAAGTCTTTTTTTAACTTCAATAAACCAATGCCAAATGGAATCAATGCCAGTATCTCAATGATCATTGCGATACTATCAGCGCCAATAAATACTGTCTCGTGTGCAAAATGTATGGGAATGCTAGTAGGAATAAACCCAAATACTGGAAAAATAGAACTCAGCCCATCTTCAATAATTTCTTCGATACCAAATAATAATATTGCGGAAACTATTAAAAGATAAGAGCCAATCTTGAGTAAGTTATTTTGGTATCTTTGTCCGAGAATTTTGAAGCCCCAGATAAAAATAATGAATAAACTTAATAGACCAAGATCAATAAAGATATTTATCCACGTTGAAGCAACTTCATTTCTCTGATAAAACTCTATTAATTGAAGCTCAAATGCAAAAGTCCAATGCGAAATTAGAAGAAACAATATTCCAGCAATTGCTGCTACTTTAAGTTTTTTGGACATATTTTTCACCTCCTTTTTTATTTAAATTTTTATATTCGGCCTTTTTAGCTCTTTCCCTCCTTTTTATAAGGGTTCTGGCATTATGCAATATCTTCAAACTCTTTTACTCCATCAAGGGCAGATTTAAGGAGAAGATATGAATTACCATCTTTTCTTTGTGAACCATTTATACCTAAAATTTTTATAGTTGTTTTCTCCATAAGATAAAGATTGATAACAGATATATTATTTTGTTGTGCAATTTTTCCCGTTAGCCCACTGTATAAAAACAGGGGAAGACGAGATGGTTAATTCAATCCAGCCATTGCCTTTAGTGTATGAAACATTTTCATCTTTATAATTATTTACCGAATTTATCGTATCCTTGCCCGTTTGAATTTTTATTCTTTGCTCTCCATTATTGCTCCACGCTGCTTCTAAATCACACAAACCACTATCTCTATTTTTGAAAACATATCTTTTAACAGAACCACTTTCTATAAGGTGGTCAAATTTATAGGTTTCATTTATTTTGGTTGCCACGGACCGATAAGCATAGGTTGCTTCTCTCCACTGTCCATTCTTGAGAATACCCCATGTCCCAGCCGGACCTGACTTAGTATAACTATCTTCAAAACCATAAAAAAGCATCAGTTCGACTCCTTCACCAAGATTGGTAATAAGAAGTTTAAAGACATCGTTGGCAAAATCTTCTTCGGTGTAAGTGGTCTCTGAAGGGAAATTAGCGTGTAGTCCCATCTCATAATTTACGCCAATCTTTCTGGAATAATTGGCCTTGCGCATTCTCTCTCGTATCCATTGAGTAATTAGAGGCAGTGTTTCGGGATCGCTTTTTGAGCCAAAATTATAAACATCGAAACAGCCAGCGGCGCAGTGGTCAATGTAATAAGCGATTTTATCCATAGCCGATTCATTATTAGACAGCGGTCTATATATTACCTTTCTTAATTCCTTATACGACTTTAGGGGAAGACCGTTGCCAACAGTTCGCCAGAGCATTTTTTCGGCCAAAGTCATTACTTCTTGCTCCGATGCCCCACTTTCCATTTTATCTTTAATCACCGCAAAGGCATAACCGCCGCCAGCTCCACCTTCATTAAGAACAACAATATTTGGATCAGCGTCGTGAGCGGCTTTATAACCGGTTTTCATAATTTTAACCGCCTCTTCTGACGTACCAGCTTCCCAAAAATTATTATTGACCGCTTCTTGCATAATTTGGATTTTTGGAATGCGGCCCTTGTAGCGAGAGACAAGATTATAGACGAAATTATAAAAAGTTTTGCTGTAGCCGTATTGATTGTTCCAGTTATCGCTTAAATCTTTGGGTGGGCATTGCTCTTTGGCAAATCTTGGCGTTCCTCTACTGGTCGCCGCCCGGCTACAATTTAGAGCCCAATCATTGCCAATAGGATTATTTTGGGTTGCTCCGGTCGTGGGCATAATTATTGGGTAAGGAACAAGTCCAGCCGACTCAAAGTTAGCAATATTCTTATCTAGCTG
>JAGUYA010000045.1 GCA_020061545.1 Candidatus Omnitrophota bacterium | reverse complement strand
GTATGTCCAAAGACTTTGAAAGAATTTGGTATCCCTGGTAGTGATGTCCAGCGATGGGTGAAAGATTGGAAGGCAAAACACGATTTTCTGGCACCTAAAGATTATCGCGTTCTTTCAGTAGCCATGTTATCTACCCACGATACCACAAACTGGCCAGCCTGGTGGAAGAATGAGGCGGGAACAGTAGATGAAGCGCTTTTTATCAGAAAATGTACTGACCACCGCCAAATAGATTTTAGCCATATAAAAGATAAACTCTTTGATTTAGCTCATTCTGGTAATTAACTTTAACAAATTGGCATTGTAACATCAACCACAAAAGTAATGTTGACTTGATTCTATCTTGTGTTATAATTACACCATTATTCTCTTCATAAAATTCAGGAATGAGCTAGAGAATGAAAAAACATTTAAAGACGCCTACAAATATCGTGGCCAAGCGACGGCATGGATTCCGACGCAGAATGGCCACAGGGACAGGTAGAAAGGTTTTGAGGCGTCGGCGCCAAAAGGGTAGAAGACGAATTTCGATTTAATGTTAGAAAGAGTAGCAGTCCAGCTCCTCAATGTATATCAAAGGTACATACGTATAATACTGCCCTCCTCTTGCCGTTTTATGCCCAGCTGTTCAGAGTATACCAAGCAGGCGATTACAAAATACGGTTTTTTCCCGGGTATTTTTAAAGGGGTCAAAAGACTCTTACGGTGTCATCCCTTTTCGCAAAAAGCCGGCTACGATCCTTTAGTATAAAATTATGGAAAAGCGTTTAGTTTTAGCCATCGCATTATCACTCTTGATTTTATTAACTTGGTCCGCCTTGGTTTCGAAGGTGTATCATCTTGATAAACAACAAGTTACGTATAAATCTCCCGCACCGGTTGCCATTCAGCCGATAGCCGATAAATTCAGCCAAAGCACTCTTTTAGAACCTCCAGCCTCTTCTTTATGGAAATTTTCTCAGGAAAAATATGACCTGGTTTTTAGCGAATCCCAGGCAGCAATTAAGGAAGTAGTTTTTAAATCCTATCAGAATTATCCCTTTCCTTTAAAATATGGTTTCTTATTAACTGACCCAAATCTTATCTTTCGAAAAGAAAATATTACGTCGCAGAGCGTACATTTTGTTTATCGTGATCAAGATAAACAGATCACCAAACGCTTCCTTTGCAAATCTGATTATAATCTCGAGTTAGAGGTGATGGTACAAAATTTATCCAGCCAGCCCTTAAGTCTCAACCTTCCTTTAATCCTCGGTGTTTTGAATTTTGCCGGCGATCCCAGCCTTGCGCGCTTACAGGATGTGACCATGGCGGGTGAGGACAAGATAATGCATCTTAATCCGCGCAAAGACGTAAGTGTGGGCAGGGTGAAATTTCTGGGCTTGCGGGATAGATATTTTTGTGCCATTGTTGAGCCTGCTTTAGATAATTATGCTGGTTTTATCCACAAAGTGAATTTAAAGGAATCCGAGGTAGGTTTAAGCCCAGAAGAGTTTACGCTCAATCCAGGTCAACAGATGCAGCGAAAATTTGATATCTATTTGGGACCACAGGAGTTACGACAAATCATGCGCATAAAACCCGAATGGACAGCAGTGATGTATTATGGTGTCTTTGATTTTATTGCGCACCTGCTTTTACAATTATTAGATTTTCTCTACAGTTTAGTGCATAACTGGGGTATAGTGATTGTTATCTTAAGCCTATTCATTTATATCATCCTTTTCCCCCTTAGTTTAAAACAGATGCGCTCTATGAAACAAATGCAGGCCTTACAACCGCGTATAGAAGAATTAAGAAAGCTCTATAAAAACAATCCGCAAAAACTCAATAGTGAGATTATGGGATTATACCGCGAATACAAAGTAAATCCTTTTAGTGGCTGTCTTCCTCTCATCCTGCAAATACCTATCTTTTTTGCCTTGTACCAAGTGCTCATCCGTTCAGTAGCCTTAAAAGGCGCTAAGTTTCTGTGGATCAAAGACTTATCCGCACCGGACCGCTTATTTATTCTTCCCACATCTCTTCCTATAATAGGTAATGAGATTAATATCTTACCTCTATTAATGACCATCGGTATGTTTATTCAACAGAAAATGTCTATGGCTACCACCAGTAGCGGTTCTGCTGAACAACAGAAATTAATGATGATTCTCTTCCCTCTGATGTTTGGGTTTATTTTCTATCATATGCCCTCAGGCTTAGTTTTGTATTGGTTTATTAATAGCACCTTGATGTTATTCTATCAACTCCGCATTAGCACTTCGACTTCGCTCAGTGCTAATGGTGAGTGTAGTCGAACCATTAGTCGGCAAAAATGACCCATAAATTCAGCATTGAAGTTGAGGGTAGTACTGTAGAAGAAGCGATAAAGAAGGCTTTAAAAACATTAAAACTACCCCGGGATAAAGTGAAGATAGAAGTGCTTTCCGAGGAAGAAAAAGGGCTTTTTGGTATGCCAGGTGCCAAGCCTGCGAAAGTAAGGGTAAGTGCCATAAAAGACAAAGAAAATACTTGACAACCCCTTTATTTTTAAGATAATAAAGATAGAATAGTGATAGTTTTTCGGGGGATGTTCCGCGTGAAAATGTGCCACCTGAAACATTTTTGATTGTAGAGTTTTGATGCTAACCCCTTGGTATATAACGGGATTTTGTGACGGAGAGGCAGCTTTTACTTATTGTAGAGCTGGGGGAACCTTTGGTTTATATTTTGCCATTAAACAAAGAGAAGATAATCGACAAATAGTTGAGCAAATCCAAGAATATTTCAATTATATAGGCAATATATACCGAGGGAAAGAATCTGGGCCTACCAAAAACAGCGGCTTTTCCCAGGCTAGTGCATATTATCGAGTAACCAGAATCAATGAACTCAAGGTTGTCATTGACCATTTTGATAAATACCCCTTACAGAGCGATAAGAAACTAGAAGCTTATAAGGTTTGGCGGGAAATGGTCGTCCATAAATTAGAGAATTATCGTAATGTAGATTATAATAAACTGAGGACGTTAGCAGAAAAGCTTTCTAATTTAAATTCACAGAGCAGGGCATTTAAGGTCCATACAAGGTAATGAGTAAGATTATCACTTTCTGCAACCAGAAAGGTGGCACAGGCAAGACCACTTCTGCCATTAATTTGGCAGCTTATTTTGCCTTAGCCCAAAAGAAGGTTTTACTCATTGATTTAGATCCCCAAGCCAATACTACCAGTGGCTTAGGGATAAACCAGCACAATATTAAAAAGAGTACTTACCATGTGCTTTTGGAAGAGCTGGATATCAAAGAAATATTCCAGGCCACAGCCATTAATAATCTTCTTCTTGCTCCCTCTAACTTAGATCTTACCGGTGCGGAAGTGGAATTAGTGGGTACATTAGGACGAGAGTACAGATTAAAAAAGGCCCTGGATAAAGAAAAGGATAATTTTGATTTTTTGATGATTGATTCACCTCCTTCCTTAGGGCTCCTCACCATCAATGCCTTATGTGCCTCTGATTCCATTCTTATCCCCGTCCAATGCGAATATTATGCCCTAGAAGGATTGACGCAACTCGTTAATACTATTAAACTTGTGAAGGATAATCTTAATCCTAATCTGGCCATTGAAGGAATGCTTTTGACTATGGCGGATTTCCGCACCAACCTGACCAAAGAGGTGATTCAGGAAGCCCGGGCTTATTTTAAAGAAAGAGTTTACACCACAGTGATACCCCGGAATATCCGCTTAACTGAGGCACCAAGTTTTGGCAAACCTATTGCTCTCTATGATAAAGAATCTATCGGTGCTCAGAAATATGAAGAATTAAGTAAAGAGATTTTAGGGATGCCCATTCCCACCAACGTCATGCCAATGCCAGAAGGAGAAGTAGAATGGAAAGAAAAGCCTTAGGTAAAGGAATAAGCGCCTTAATTCCCAGTAAAGAACCAGAGACGGCAAAGCACGAAGAGGTTCTTTACGTGAAATTAGAGCAAATCAAGCCCAGCCCATTTCAGCCCCGCGAGGATTTTGATAGCCAGAACATGGAAGAATTAACCCAATCCATTAAAGAAAAGGGGGTAATTCAGCCGGTTTTGGTCAGGCGAAAGGGGCAAGATTATGAATTGATTGCCGGTGAAAGAAGGTTGCGTGCTGCTAACTTGTTGAATTTAAAAGAGATACCAGTAATAATCAAGGATGTAGAGGACCGCGATTCTTTGGAGATGGCCCTCATCGAAAATATTCAGAGACAGTCTCTAAATCCTATTGAGGAGGCACATGCCTACCAATACCTTATTGATAAATTTAAAGTTACACAAGAAAAAATTAGCGAGGTCCTGGGCAAAGCCAGAGTTTCTATTACCAACACTTTGCGTTTATTGAACTTACCCCAAGAAATCCAGGAGGAAATGAAAAAAGGACGTCTCTCTTTTGCGCACGGCAGGGCCCTCTTAGAAATAGAGGACTTAAACCAACAGCGCCGCTTAGCCCAGGAGACTATTTCTAAGGGCTTGTCAGTCAGAGAGTTAGAGAATTTAATCAAAACACAGCGCAAAAGAATACCCAAGCGTAGCATTGGTCAAGGCTTACGTGACCCCTATGTTGCAGTGCTCGAAGAAGAACTCCAGCATATTTTAGCTACTAAGGTCAGGATTAGCAAGCGAAAAAAACGTGGCCATATCCTTATTGAGTTTTATTCTCAGGAAGACCTGGAAAGGATTTTGCAGATATTAAAAGGAGGCGCACACCCATGAATCAGGCAACCTTAATTCTCATCAAACCCGATGGTCTGAAAAAATCTTTAACCGGCAATATCTTGACCCGCTTGTCTGAAACTAAACTGGAGATTGTGGCCGCCAAGATTGTGCGCGTACCTAAAGAATTAGCTGAGGAACACTATCAACACCTCAAAGATAAACCCTTTTTTGAGGAAATAATAAAATATATCCGCGGAGAACTGCATAATCGCAAGAAAGTCATGGCGCTGATTTATTGGGGCGAGGATGCTATCATAAAATGTCGACAACTTGCGGGTGCTACTAATCCTGAAGAGGCGGACCCGACGAGTATTCGCGGTTCTTACGGCAGAATCACTACCTCTGGAGTTTATGAGAATGTGAT
>JAGUYA010000023.1 GCA_020061545.1 Candidatus Omnitrophota bacterium | reverse complement strand
ATCACCTACAATGGGAATATCCACTCTTACATTCTTACTAATCGAAGCAGGGTCAATGTCAATATGGATAATCTTAGCATAAGGAGCGAAAGCATCTAACCTGCCTGTAACGCGGTCATCAAAACGCGCACCCACGGCAATAATTAAATCTGCCTCCATGATAGCATGATTAGCATAGGCTGTCCCGTGCATACCCAGCATCCCCAAAGAAAGTTCATGCCTTCCGGGAAAACCGCCTAAACCCATCAGAGTCATGGTCACTGACGCCTGAATCTTCTCTGCTAATTCTTTTAACTCACGATGTGCACCGGAAGTAATAATCCCACCGCCGGCATAGATAATTGGTTTTTTAGCTTGTGTAATTAGTTTAGCTGCTTTCTTAATCTGTCCGGGATGACCAAAATAAGTAGGTTTGTATCCACGGATATCTACGACTTTCGGCCAAATAAATTCTATATCTTTTTGCTGAACATCAACTGGTATATCAATCAGAACAGGGCCTGGTCTTCCTGTGGAAGCAATATGAAATGCTTCTCTAATAATACGCGCCAAATCTTTGACATCTTTAACCAAGTAATTATGTTTAGTTATAGGTCTGGTAACGCCAGTCACATCTGCTTCTTGGAAGGCATCGTTACCAATTAAGAAGGTTTTAACCTGACCAGTAATAGCGACCATGGGCATAGAATCCATATAGGCATTGGCAATACCGGTGGTAAGATTAGTTGCCCCTGGTCCAGAGGTAGCAACACAGACACCCACCTTTCCGGTTGCACGGGCATAACCATCAGCAGCATGTGCTGCACCTTGTTCATGCCGCGTCAGGATAAACCTTATATCTGCATCGTAGAGTTTATCAAATATAGGTAAGACCGCCCCACCTGGATAACCAAACATCACCTCCACGCCTTCGCGCTTCAAACATTCAATAAGAATTTGTGCACCAGTCATCTCTTTAAGGTTACTCGAGGTTACAAGAGGTTAATCAAGGTTACAAGAAGTTACTAAACTTCTGAAAAACAAACTTTGCGTAACCTCAAGTAACATCCTGTAACCTCATGTAACATCTTGTAACTTCACAATAAAATTGCTCCTTTATCCGCGGAACTTACCAATTTAGAGTAACGCCCTAAATAACCTGTTTTAATCTTCGGCGCAACAGCTCTAAAAGATTTAAATCTTTTTTCTATTTCCGCTTTTGATAATTTCACTTCTAATTTTCTCTGCGGTATATCTATACTAATTATATCACCATCTTTTAAAATCGCGATGGGGCCTTTTCCAACAGCTTCAGGAGAGATATGGCCTATACAAGGTCCTTTTGTGCCACCGGAGAATCTTCCGTCGGTAATCAAAGCCACAGACTCTGATAACCCCATACCCACAATCGCTGATGTGGGCGCAAGCATCTCGCGCATTCCTGGACCACCAGAAGGACCTTCGTAGCGAATAACCAGGCAATCGCCTTTCTTTATCTTACGGCCCAAAATTGCCTGCATGGCCTCTTCTTCTCGATTAAACACACGTGCCCGACCAGTAAATTTCATCATCTTGGGACTCACTGCTGTCTGTTTCACCACACATCCATTTGGCGCAAGATTTCCGTATAAGACCGCGATGCCGCCCTGTTTATGATAAGCGCGGTTAAATGGCCGGATCACTTCCTCATCAAAAATCTGGGCTTCCCGGGCAATATTAAATATTCTCCTGCCGCTTACAGTCATGGTATTATTTAACTTACTCTTTAACCTCTTCAACACTGCAGGAATACCTCCGGCGTATTCCAAATCCTCCATAAAATGTGTACCTGCAGGCTCAAGGTTCGTAATATGTGGTGTTTTTTTGCTTATCTTATCAAAAGTTTCTAGGTCTAACTTTATCCCTGCCTCATGGGCAATGCTCATGAGATGTAAGACGGTATTAGTTGAACCGCCTAAAGCCATATCCACGATAATGGCATTCTCTAAAGATTTCTTGTGGATAATATCTAAGGATTTGATATTTTTTCTGACTAATTCCCCCATACGCTCGCCGCTATCTTGAGCAACACGCCGTTTTTTTGCGGAAACTGCTAAGCTAGTTGCGCAGCCCGGTAAAGACATACCCATGGTTTCCGTAAGGCAAGCCATGGTATTTGCCGTATATAAGCCCTGGCAAGAACCCGCTCCTGGACAGGCCTCTATCTCTAAACAGGCTAATTCTTCGCCAGATATATCGCCTTTCTTTGCCTTGGCTAATGCCTCATAGGTATCATGCACAAAAGCAAGTTTCTTTTGTTTATAGCGACCAGAAAGCATTGGTCCGGCAGTCACAATAATTGCCGGAATATTTAGCCGCGCTATTCCCATCAGCATACCGGGTGTGATTTTATCGCAGTTAGTCAGACACACAATCCCATCTAATTGGTGGGCATTACAGACTGTTTCAATGGTATCTGCCACTATTTCTCTTAAAGCCAGGGGATAACACATGCCTAAATGCCCCATAGCAATCCCATCACAGATACCCGGCACACCAAAAAGGAAAGGCACACCGCCTCCATAACAGATACCGCGTTCAATGAAACGCTCTAAGTCGCGCATACCAATGTGACCAGGGATTAAATCCGTAAAAGAAGTGGCGATGCCAATAAAGGGTCTTTCCAAATCCTTTCTGGTTAGCCCTGTGGCATGTAAAAGTGCTCGATGCGGCACCCGCTCTAAACCTTTTTTGATTTTATCAGAACGCATTTCTCCCTCCGTAAAGTGAGAGTAGATAGTATATAGTAGGTAGTATGTAGGGCGGCCTAAATGCTACCTACTATCTACTACCTACCCCCTCTAACAAATCTAATCTGCTCCTTCGCTGTCGTGTTTAACCACAGTTGCTTCTTTGCGTTTACGCATTATTACCCGCTTTAAAGTGACATGCTTATCTACTAGTTCTTTATTATTCACTGAATTTAGTTGTTTAAATAAAAAATCAAATTTATCTTCGATTTCACCAGCTATAGCATTGCGTACTTCGTTAGCTAAGGACATAATTTCTTTTTTAAACGGACCTAATGCCTTTTTGCGCGTCTTATAAAAGAATTGTTCTTCGGTCTCGTCTTCTTTTTTCTCTTCAGACACATTGATTTTCAACCAAGCGTAAATTTTTGCTTTTAAATCTTGTGGAAAATGCTTGCTTTCATAAATCATATTCTGAAATTCAGTAGCTAAGTGCACCTCGGCAGTTTCGCATTCTGCAAATTTATGGAATGCCTCGGCTGGCAAAGTGGATGCACCGTGCTGCACAGCACCAGCCAGACCATATTCAATTCTTGCAATCTCAGATAAAGTTTTTAAAGTATCAAAATCCAATTTTACCTGTGCCACTGTTCCATCGGGTAAAACCACTCCACCGTGAGAAGTGCCGGTCTGCACACTAATTTTGCTAATGCCGGTTCTGCCTTTTCTTAATCGCTCTCTATATCCTTGCATAAATGCCCGTAATTCCTCAGGTGTAGAGTTCTTGCCGCCCACCTCTCCGATTTCGCCGCCAACAGAAACCTCGACACCTCGGGGTTGAATCTGGCGAATAAATTGAGTTAACTTAGCGCAGACTTCAAAGTTATTATATTGCTGTTTCTTAACTTTGCTTTCAGATAAATCCACTAAAGTTGATGAGTCAATATCGATATTATAAAATCCTGCTCCTATAGCGTCGCTAATCAAGGCCTGTAATCCTTCTATCTCTTTATCGGGACTTTCCTGAAATTTCTTGGCGTTTAATTGGAAATGATCTCCCTGAATAAAAACCGAACCACGAAACCCTTCTTTTATCGCTGCGGCTAAGACTACTGCGGCATATTCTATGGGCGGTTGACTGGTATAACCCATTTCAGATTTGGCAATCTCAAAAATAAAGGCGCCGGAATTGTTCTTCTTGGCGACTCTAAATATTGCCCCTGCTAAATCATAAGTCATGCTTCTTAAATTTATAGCCGGCACGGTAAAACCACCAAACT
>JAGUYA010000110.1 GCA_020061545.1 Candidatus Omnitrophota bacterium | reverse complement strand
AGACTAAGACTAAGATTAAGATTGAGATATGGCTGTAGTAAAGAAGAAAAGTTATGGGATTTATCTTAAGCAGATTGAGGCGCTAGCTAAGGTGGCCAATCTGATTACCTCAGGTTTATATTTAGAGGAACTCCTGCGTCTGGTTGTTAACGTTACTGCTGAAATAATGAATTCTAAGATTTCTTCTTTGATGCTTCTTGACGCGGATAAAAAAGAATTGGTAGTGCGTGCCACGCAGTCAATTTCCGAGGCCTATAACAAAAAACCTAATATTAAATTAGGAGAAGGTATTGCGGGTAAAGTCGCCCAAGATAATAAGGTTATATGTGTCTTAGATGTTAAAGAAGACAACCGTTACCTGAATAGGGATATTGCTAAAAAAGAAGGTCTTTGTTCTTTAGCCAGTGTTCCTCTGGCAGTAAAAGGAAGAATAATCGGTGTGCTTAACTGCTACACTTCTAAAAAACATAAATTCACCAAACCCGAATTAGATGTTTTGACTGCCCTGGCTAATCAGGCAGCTATGGCGATTGAAAATGCAGAGTTAGACCTTAGGGCACGTAGTGCAGAAGAAGCGTTAACTAGCCGCAAGCTTATTGAGCGGGCAAAGGACATCCTCTCGCAAGAGGCAAATATCTTATCCTCTGAGGCTTATAGATTAATCCAAAAACAGAGTATGGACAGCCGTAAATCCATGCGTGAAATTGCCGAGGCCATAATTTTGGCTAAAGACATAAAGGAAAAAAAGGTTCAATGGCACGATACAAAACCCCATCCTTAGTTTCAAATCCAGTTACCTCTCCTTAAAAAAGAGATTATGCCCAAAGAAAGTTTAAAAGAATACCTGCTTAAGACTCCTGCAAAAGATAAATGGAAAAGAATAGGTACACAAAAAAGAGCAGGGATACTTGTTCCTTTATTTTCCATTTATTCCCGGAAGAGCACAGGGATAGGGAACTTTAGAGATTTAAAGTTATTAATAGATTGGGCTAAATTAAGCGGCAATTCTATAATTCAACTTTTACCTCTGAATGAACTGGGTTCTCTTTTCTGTCCTTATGATTCCCTCAGTTCTTTTGCCCTTGAGCCATCATATATATCTTTAGAGGATATACCTGGCGCAAATAAAAATTCTCTTGAAGGCCGTATTAATCAGCTCAAAGAGGAATTCCCCACCGGCAAAGCACATTTAGATTACCGGATAAAGAAAGAAAAATTCCAGGTGCTCTGGGATATATTTGTTGAAGAAAATCAAAAACCTTCTGTAGGGTTTAAAAAATTTCTCGAAGATAATAGTTATTGGATTAACGATTTCGCATTGTATAAGGTGCTTAAAGATTATCATCAGGGAAAGCCTTGGTATGAATGGGAAGATAGATATAAGAACCGCAATATAACACAACTGGAGATATTTCGTAAAGAACATGAGAGAGAAGTTACTTTTCAAATTTGGGTACAGTGGCAACTCTGTAAACAATTTAAAGAAGTTAAAAAATACGCTGAATCAAAAAAAGTTTTGCTCAAAGGTGACCTGCCGCTTCTTGTTTCAAGAGACAGCGCAGATGTGTGGGTACATCCAGAATTTTTTAAATTAGAGTTTGCCGCAGGCGCGCCTGTTGATATGTATTGCGCCAGAGGGCAACGCTGGGGCATGCCCACCTATAATTGGGAGAGGGTAGCAAAAGATGGTTATAGATATTTAAAAGAAAAACTTAAGTATGCCCAGGAATTCTACGACATATTAAGAATAGACCATATAGTGGGTTTATTTCGTATCTGGAGTATTCCTTATAATGAGCCCCTGGAAAATCAGGGGCTGCACGGCTTTTTTGACCCCCAAGATGAAAATAAATGGGAAAAGCAGGGCAGAACTATATTATCGGTTATGCTGAATAATACTAAGATGCTTTTGTGTGCTGAGGATCTGGGCATAATACCTAAGATATGTCCTAAGGTATTGAAGGAGTTCGGTATCCCGGGTAATGATGTCCAGCGTTGGATGAAAGACTGGAAAGTAAAACATGATTTTCTAAAACCCAAGGATTACCGCGCACTTTCTGTGGCGATGTTGTCTACCCATGATACGACGAATTGTGCTGCCTGGTGGGAGAATGAGGCAGGAACAGTTGACGAAGAACTTTTTAGAAAGAAGTGTGCTGAACGTGGAATAGATTATGGCCGCGTCAAAGAGAAATTATTTGATTCAACTCTTTCGAAACACGGCAGGTTACGTTGGTTAAGGAGCGTGAATTCCGCGGCGACTTTGGTCACTATTTTAGGCAAAAAAAGGGAAGAAATAGCGGATTTTATCGAGATGTACGAAAATACCTATCAAGAGAAAGAAAAACTCTGGAAACAATTGAAGATGCGGGGGGCGATGCAGGGGGGTACAAATAAAAAAGTTCTTTCTGCGGTATTGAAAATGACTTTGGAATCCCAAGCCATATTCTGCATTCATTTGATATTGGATTGGTTAGGTTTGACCGATATTCTTAAAGGAGACCCTTATCAATACAGAATAAACACACCGGGAACAATCACTGAAAATAATTGGTCTTTAGTTATTCCGATTTCGCTCGATGCATTACTCAAACACAGGGTTACAAAAGAAATCAGGAAGATGATTACTTCTTCGGGTAGGATATAGGTAGAGAAAGGCAGAGGGCGTATGTCTAATCCAGGTGCTCTTGCCGAAGGCAAAACAAGGATATAGACAGCATCTTGAACTTATGATAAATTAACCACCAGCCATAAAACAAAATTCCACTTTATTCCACTAACCACTTTT
>JAGUYA010000118.1 GCA_020061545.1 Candidatus Omnitrophota bacterium | reverse complement strand
TTTATATAACCCATTGTAATTAAAGAAGTTAAAAGATAAGAATTCTTACCTAAATTTTGCATATATCTATAATCTTTAGCATTAAAATTATCCTTTATACATAAATATGTAATAAAATGTAAAAATTTTCCTTGACAAGTCCAGTTTTCTTATTTATAATCCAAATGAAGACATAACTTATGGAGCTTGTAAAAGCGACATAAGTTGTCAGCTCATTGAAGGAGAGATTGATGATTAATGGCGGATTGATGACCATAGAAGATTTGGCCGGTTACCTGAAAGTCACGCGGCGTACTATCTATGATTGGCTTAAACATAATAAGATTCCGGCAGTCAAACTTGTCGGTCAGTGGCGCTTCAAGAAAGATAAGATTGATGCATGGTTGGACAATAAATCGCAATCATCGTAGAAAAGTGCTTCGATTGGCTCAGCACTTCAACTCGAAGCATCCTGAGCGAGCGAAGCGAGTCGAAGGAGAGAGATATGTATTTTAAGAAATTGGAGTTGGTGGGTTTCAAATCGTTCTTAAACAAAACTACCTTAAACTTTGAACCCGGAATTACTGCCGTGGTTGGCCCAAATGGTTGCGGAAAATGCCTTCATTACGATTCACTTGTGACTTTATGCGATGGCTCGAAGGTTAAAATAGGAGAATTGGTTGAAACGGTATTAAAAAATACGTCCTTGATTGAGCCCTTAGATGATGGGGTTATGGTTTTAGAAAACCCGCAGAACATAAGTATTTTATCCTTAAATCCAGAAACGCTTAAGATCGAACCTCGGCCAATACACGCATTTATAAAAAGAGAGGCTCCTGAGTATCTCTTAGAGATCAAAACCAGGTCAGGAAAAGCAGTTATCACAACGCACTACCATCCATTCTTTACCGTTAAGGATGGTCAGATTATTGACCTCAAGGCAGAGAAATTAAAAATAGGGGCAAGAATCATCACACCGCGCGTTCTAAAGTCTGTAAGCGCTACTGCAAAAATTGAACTGTTTGAAATCTTTAAGAAATTTAAAGAAGAAGATTTAATGTATGTTCTTTATTCTGCCGAGCTGTCGGATTTTCTGAATAATATAAAAGCGAATTATGCCGCTTACGCTGATATGTCTGGGGCGTTAAAGGTAAACCGGGTTGCAGTAAAGTCAGCGTTGGATAGGCAGGCCATGAATATAACCCATTTTGTTAAAATATTAGAAAATACCGGGGTCTATAAAATCCCCGAATTTGTTAAGTCGCTGAAATCGCGAAGTTCGGGTGAAATTATTTTGCCGCGCGAAATGAATACTGCCATTGCAAGATTCTTAGGTTATCTTGTTTCTGAAGGCAGGACAACCAAAGAAAATCAGGTTTGGTTTGTAAATGAAGATAAAGAGATAGTTAAAGATTTTATTTCATGTGCTTACGCTGGATTTGGCGTTGAGGCAAAAGTATTTAATTATAAAAAATGCGCTCAGGATGTTTTGATTTTTTCTCATGCCTTATGTAAATTCCTGGATAAGGCTTTTGATTTTGATATTTCTAGCGTATCTAAAGATAAAGTTGTGCCAAGCCTGATATTTAATAGCGAACAGAAAGTAATCACAGGATTTTTATCCGCTTTATTTGAGGGAGATGCCTATGTGTCCGTGGATAGGCGGGGTAGCGGTGATTACTTTGAATACTCAACTGCTTCCAAATCTTTGGCAGAAGGGGTAAGTAGCTTATTGTTACATTTAGGCGTTTCTTCAGTTATTAGGGAATGCAAAAAGGCAGCCACCAATACAAAACTCAAGAAAAAAAGCACATACTATTCAGTTTTTGTTTATGGGATTGATAATGTAAAAAAACTGGCTAATTGCCTAAAATTTGTAGGCAAAAAATCCGAAGCATTAGAAAAGATAAAATTATTAAATTTAAAGCCAAATCCAAACTTAGATTTAATCCCAGAGGTTAATTCTTTGCTTAAAAACCTAATAAAATTGTCCGGGATTAAAGTTAAGAGATTCAAGAAAATCTCTCCTAAGCTGGTAAGCTATTATGAGAACAGATGTCTGCCCAGCCGACAGGGGCTTCTTGAGACATTAAGTATTATTGCTGAACATGGCAGGGTTATAGGATTAGCTAAGACCATTTACGATTATCTTAAATTATTAGCAGATTCAGATATTTACTGGGATGAGATAGTTAGCATTAAAAAAGTTTATTCAGAGAGATGGGTCTATGATTTATCTATTTTAGGTACCCATAATTTCATTGCCCAAGATATTATAGTGCACAATAGCAATATCTTTGATGCCATACGTTGGGTTTTAGGAGAACAATCAGTAAAGTCGCTGCGCGGTTCGCAAATGGAAGATGTAATTTTTAATGGCACAGATAGCAAAGAGCCCTTGAGTATGGCAGAGGTCAGTCTCTCTCTCGATAATGACCAGAAATTTTTTAATGTTGACCATCACGAAGTAATAATTACTCGCAGGGTCTTCAGGTCAGGAGAAAGCGAATACCAGTTAAATAAAACGCAAGTTCGGCTCAAGGATATCCTGGATTTACTGATGGGAACTGGTATTGGCGCGGAGAGCTATTCTTTGGTGGAACAGGGGAAAATTGACCAGGTCTTAAGTTCTCGGCCCGAAGACAGGCGCTTAGTGTTTGACGAAGCTGCAGGCATTACCAAATATAAGGTGCAGAAAAAAGAAGCGCTCAAGAAATTAGAAGAGACAGGGCAGAACCTCTTAAGGGTCAATGATATCATACAAGAAGTAAAACGCCAGATTGGTTCTTTAGAGCGACAGGCAAATAAAGCCCGTAGATATAAAGAGATATTTGAGGAACTAAAAGAAAAAGAAACAGATTTAGCGTTCTTTGAGAAAGGCGGATTAATAGCGCAAAAGAACAATATTATAAATCAATTAAAGGAGTTACAAACAGCAGAAGATAAGCTCTTAAATATAATTCAGGAACATGATGCAAAAAACAGTAACCGCGCTAAAGAACTAAAAACTCTGGAAGAGAGCATTATGTCCATAAAGAACCAGATATTAAATTTGGATAACCTCATCTTAGCAAATAAAGAACGTATAAATTTTAATCAAGAAAAAATTACAGAGTTAGATACAAATCAGAAATACCTCCAGGCACAAATTAAACAGACGAAGAGCAGGCTCGTTTTAGATGAAGAAAAATTAAATAACTTAAAAGATGAGCGCAATAATATAAATAAAAATACGGAAGAGAAGAAATTGCTCTTAAAAGAAAAAGAAAGCCAGCTTGCTAACCTGGCCTCATCCATTAAAACTGCATTAGAAAATATCTCCCAGACCAAAAAGAGTATTTTAGAGCTGGCTAGCAACTCAAGCCACGTAAAAAATGGGATTGCAGATTTAACCAGCAAACAGCAGATTTATTTAGCCCGCCAGAAGAGGCTGGAGATTGAAAAGGCCAAGATTAATGAAGAAAAGGCAAAAATCCAGGGGGCTTTAGATAATTTTCTCTCGGAACTAAAGAGTCTGGAAAAGGATTTTGCGGCCTTGAACCTGAGAATATCCGATGCCAAAGATAATTTACAAAAAGAGAACCTCACTTTTAATAATCTAAACGTTGATATTGATAAAATAGAAAAAGAGAAATTGGCCTGGGAGTCCCATAAGGAATTTTTACAGAGATTAAAAAGTAAATATGAAGATATCAGCGAATCCATGAATGCCATTGTATATTTAGATAAACAACCTCACGATAAAATAACCGGTTTGGTGATAAAGATAAAGGATAATCCTCGCCTAAATCAAACAGATAAACCAGCCCTGGAAGGCGCTAAAATTAAATTGGCTGGCGAAGCAAAGCCCATTGATTTAGATACCGAAAGGATTAATCAAAAATTAGAGAAATTAGAGGAAGATTTAAAGGATTTGGGAAACAGCAAAAAGGAAAACCAGGCACGCATAGAAGGATTAAACCAGGTTATCCAGAATCTCCAGGAAACCCTGCGCCATCAAGAAATAACCTTAGCCAATAAAAGGACTGCTCAAGAGGCAGTCTTAGAACAGTTTCATAAGATAAAAGAAGAGGAAGAGATAATAGTTATAGAACTAAATGATGTATCGGTAGAGTTATCTACATTGGAAGAAAAATTAAGCGGCCTTCAATCTCAAGCCCAGGCATTAGATAAAGAACAAAAGGGATGCGAAGATTCTATTCTGAATGAGCAGAACAATATTAATTTAAATAATCACCTCAAAGAAGAGGTGTTGGTCGTGATTACCCAGACCAAAACTGAACTGGAGGCCTTGAGTAAGCGCTTAGATTCTGACCAGGCTACTTTAAAGATTTTAGAGGATACCTATCAACAGGATAAGGAGACGCTGGCGAATCTACAGAGGCAGATTCAAGAAAACGATAATAAGCGAGAGTTTTTGACTTCGGAGATGAGAAATTTAGAAGCCAGGATTGAGCAGGCGCACCTAGATGTGCAAAACCAGAATAAGATTTTAAAAGAAACAGAAGTGAAATATCAGGGGATTTCCAAAGACGTAAGTAATGCCGCACAAAAAGTAGAGTCGGATAGAAAGGAACTGGATATCTTAAAGAATAAATTATACGAACTACAGATGCAGAATAAAGATGTGGACTTTAAAATTATCAGCCTAAAAGATAGAATCCTAGCGGCCTATAAGGTAGATATAGATATTCCTTCTTCTGCCCCAGCGCAGATAGACAAAAATATACTTTCTAATGAGATACAGAAGTTAAAAGAAAAATTAGATGCCTCTGGCTTTGTTAATCTCGTGGCCATCGAGGAATACGATGAATTAAAGAAACGCTATGATTTTTTAACTCAGCAACAAAATGACCTGGTTACTGCCCGCGAATCAGTGCATGAGGCAATTTTAAAGATTAACCGCACTACTAAAAAAATGTTCTTAGAGACCTTCGAAAAGGTGCGCCAGGAATTCCGCAATTATTTCAGGTTACTCTTTAGTGGCGGAGACGCCCAGATTTTCTTAATCGATGAACAGGAGCCGCTAGAATCAGGAATTGAAATTATCTGTCGGCCGCCGGGTAAAAAGCTGCAGAATGTGCTTTTATTGTCAGGCGGAGAAAAAGCGCTTTCAGCGATAGCGCTGATATTTGCCATATTTAAAGTTAAGCCCTCGCCGTTCTGTGTATTGGATGAAATAGATGCAGCCCTAGATGAAGCGAATGTGGATAGATTCAGCCGCATCCTGCAAGAATTTGCCAGGGATTCGCAATTTATTGTGATTACCCATAACAAAAGAACCATTGTTAATGCCGACGTAATGTACGGGATTACTATGGAAGAATCCGGTATCTCTAAGATTGTCTCAGTTAAGTTTGGAGGAAAGAGAACGGCGAAGGATAAAGAACCGGAGCAAGCTTGTGCGGTCTAGCCACAAGTATTGTTTTTACCCTTGTGTTTTGCCTCGTAGAGTGCCCGGTCAGAATGGGCGATTAATTCGGATGGCGTGGACCCATCTTCAGAAAAAGAACTCAGGCCTATACTTGCAGTCAATTTTTTATTAGGCAGGATTTCTTCATTAATAAAAGCCTGTTTTTCGATATCCGTCCTTAAACGCTCGGCAATTAAAAATGCCTCTTTTTTATTTGTCTGCGGCAATATAATCGTAAATTCTTCTCCGCCGTAACGGCAGACATAATCCATCTTACGAGATTGATTTTTTAATAAGAGGGCCAATGTTTTTAAAATTCTGTCTCCAGCTTGATGGCCCAGCGTATCATTATAGATTTTAAAGTTATCGATATCCAGCATAATCAGGCTCACGGGGCTGGAGTTTGCCTTTGCTTTGTCTAATTCTGTATGGAGTAGATAGTGAAAGTGACCGTGGTTATAGAGGTCAGTGAGGGTATCGGTATGTGCGCGGATGACTGTTTTTTCGTAAAGTTGCGAATTTTCAATAGCCAGACCTGCCTGGTTTGCCAACATAATGAGCATGCGTATATCATCCTTGGTAATAGATTTCTTGGTGATAAAATTATCTGCTAAGATTATGCCATTTACTTTATCCTTTGCCTTTAAAGGAACCACAATTAATTCATTGGTCTTGAGTATCTGTATAATGGGGTCAAGGCTATAGTTTTGGATAGTCTCTCGGGTTAAATGTAAAGGCATGCCATCCAGTACGCCTAAAGCCAGTAACCCCCCATTTTTTTCTCTTATAGGAATCTTTAAGGTCCTGACTTGTTGATTAAAGCCGGATTCAGTTACATCTTTGGAGACTTTATAGGCATTGATTAAGTCGTCAAGGTCCATCTGTTCCTGTTCTACCCGTGTCCAAATACGACTGGCTTCTTCGCCATTTTTTGGTCCGATGGCCATCTTGCCTTCAATGAGGCCATCCCTTTCATTTACCAGAAAAAGTATCGCCCGATTAAATCCTAATCCCATATGTGCCGTGACACCCGTGAGGATAATATACAAAATCTCATCCAGTTTAAGGGTGGTGCGCATGGCATTAGAGATTTCGTAGAGGATAGCCAGTTCGATTTTAGCGCGTTCAACTTCCTGTTTGATTTTGGTGAGTTCTTCCATAATAAATGAACACATAACTTATGGAGCAGTTATTTTAATCTGCTTCGACATAAGTTATTTGTGCGAATTAATCCCCCACCACTTTCAATATAACGTAAGCTAAACACGAAAGTGGTGGGGGATAAGTTCAGCTATAAACTTATGTTCGCTTATGCTCCATAAATTTAGGCTGCACTAAATTTAACATATTTTAGGCTGATTGTCAAGGTAACTAATCTACGATTTTAATACCCCTGTCGATTTTCTCGCTCAAGTCGGTTTTTTCACGGTGAGTAATGCAACTAAATATTTTGGTGAGATTTTATCCTTAGCGACGTCTATTTATAAGTAGAAAGGAAGGAGGGGTAAAAGGGGTGAATATTTATTTGACAGTGGGGGAGAGTTAAGTTATAATTATTACCTAATTTATAAAAACAAAATGGAGGCTAATATGGTTATAGAAAAAAAATCACCGCCTAAAGAATTATCTAAAGATATCTCTGACCGCCAGAAGGCATTGGAACTTGCGCTTTCCCAAATAGAGAAACAGTTTGGGAAAGGTTCAATTATGAAATTGGGAGGTGAAATAAAGGTTGATGTGGAAGTAATTCCCACCGGTGCGCTTACCTTAGATTTGGCTTTGGGCGTGGGAGGTTTGCCGCGAGGCAGGGTTATTGAGGTATTCGGTCCTGAGGCATCTGGTAAAACCACTGTGACGTTAAGCGCGATAAAAGAGATTCAAAAAAAAGGCGGGGTCGCTGCCTTTATTGATGCCGAGCACGCCTTTGATTCTACCTATGCCAAAATAATAGGGGTGAATTTAGATGAGCTTTTAATCTCTCAACCAGACACTGGAGAACAGGCATTAGAAATTACGGAGACGCTGGTGCGTTCAAACGCGGTGGATTTGGTGGTTATTGACTCGGTAGCTGCGCTTACCCCCCGTGCAGAGATAGAAGGTGAAATGGGCGATGCGCACATGGGCTTACAGGCACGGCTGATGTCACAGGCACTGCGGAAATTAACCGCAGCCATAAGCAAGTCGCGTACCTGCGTTATTTTTATCAATCAGATAAGAGAGAAAATCGGCGTGATGTTTGGAAGTCCTGAAACTACTCCTGGAGGACGGGCCCTAAAATTTTATTCCTCAGTAAGATTGGATTTAAGAAGGATTGGTTCCATAAAATCTGCAGATACCGTTATTGGCGGTAGGGTAAGGGCCAGGGTAGTGAAAAATAAGGTAGCCCCACCTTTTCGCGAGGCAGAATTTGAAATCCTGCACGACGAAGGTATTGCTAAGACAGCCAGTATTGTAGATGCAGCCGTGAATTTAGGTATTATCGAAAAGTCAGGAACCTGGCTTTCTTTTGGAAATGAGAAACTCAGCCAGGGAAGAGATGCGGCAATAAAGTTATTGAAAGAAAAACCCAAATTGCAGGAGGAGATAGAAAGAGAGATACGTGAAAAAATCTCCGTAGGTTAATAATAGTTAGTAACCCAGAGAGGTGATTCTCATGAAGAGGAAAATAATATTCTTTAGCACCG
>JAGUYA010000169.1 GCA_020061545.1 Candidatus Omnitrophota bacterium | reverse complement strand
TGGGAATATCGACTTTTACGGCAAAATTATTTTCCATGCTTAGTAGTATTGTTTTAGTAGGGATTATATTTTATTTGGGCAGATTGCTGAAAAATCATTGAGCGGGATTCTTTGCGGGTTTAAGTTTTCTTTTCACCAATCATATTGCGCGTCTTTCGCGCCAGTGTCGGTCTATTCAGCTGTTTAGCCATATTTACTAAAGATGTTTCTGGGTTGGCATCTTTAGTGATTATTTTTATATATTTGGTTCTCTGCTGGCGCTGGAAAGAGTTATTTCATCCCCTCTTCTTATTAGGATTATTAGTAGCAACAGGCCCTGTTTTAGGCTGGATTTGGCTTGACCGCAATACTTTATTTCACGGCTGGTGGCATTGGAATTTCCTGCATCTTTTAAAATCCCCGGGCTTTAACCTACCTTGGTATTATTATATTCCAGGCAGTAATGAGCAAATATTTTTATTTCTTGCCTTTTGCGTTTTACGGTGGATACATAGTGGTTAAAGAAGCACGCCAGAATAAAAATTATGAATTTTATCTATTGATTATCTGGGCAATTATCTTTCCCTTGGCTTTTTCCTTTGGCAGACAAAAACTGCATTATTTTATTTTGTCGATGTATCCCGCTGCTGCGTTATTAACGGGCATAGCATTCGATAAAATTTTTAAGGAATCGATTAAACTTAAGATAACCGCAGGCCTCAAATATATTTTAATTATCACCACTATCATTGTGCTGTGTTTTCCTTTAAATATTCGCAGTAAACGTTTTAGTGAGATTATCCGCATAGCGCCGGTTATAGACGAAATTCTAAAGCAACTACCTGAATATGAATTTATCGTATACAATCAGGATGTAGCGTCTATTTTATTCTACTCACAGGAATTATCTCGCGTCAAATACCGCAAAGATAAGTCAGCATTAGAAGATGAATTGACCGCGCCTTCTACTAAACCGCGGCTCTGTTATATAAATGCGCAGGATTTTTCAGGGCTCAATGTTTCTATAAGGCAGGAATATCAGACTATTTTAAAATATAAAGAGAGAATAGTTATTGTAAATCCGCAGGATTCAAGATTAACAGTTACCTTACCTTAAAGTTTAACACCCAGGCTTTATTATTAGGGAGATTTTTTTGAAGAGAATTTTCATTACCAATATTTTGCTTTCGGTAGTTTCTGTTTTAATTATATTGTTTTGTGCCGAGGTTATCATGCGTTTTGCCTGGGAGATGGGCGGATGGGTAAAGCGACCGATCTATAGAAAAAGCTCTAATCCGTATCTACGTTACGAACTCATTCCCGGCGCTAAATCTGGACATGTATCTGTAAACTCTGATGGATTTCGTGGTCCAGAATATTCTTTGGTCAACCCCCCCTAATACATTTCACATCATTATGCTGGGTGATTCTGAAATCTTTTCAATTATGCTTGCGCAAAACGAGACATTATCTGCGCAATTAGAGAGTTTATTAAATCAGAATTCTCGTCTCTTACGCTATGAGGTGCTTAACTTTGGGGTAGAAGGCTATAACACTTTTCAGGAATTAGAAATGTTAAAAAATAGAGGCCTAAAATACAATCCTGATTTGATTATCTTAAATTATGTCTTAAATGACCCTGAACCAGGCGAATATTATTTTAATAAAAGCTTCTTTATGCGCTCTAGCGCACTGGTGCGTTATTTTACTTACCGCATAAAAAAGGCCTTGATAAGAAGGGAAAGAAAGAGGTTGAATATTCATACAGAGATTGATAATTATTACTACTATCATCAACCCAAGTATTTTATTCCCCTTAAGAATGTAATCTTAGAGATGGCTGATATCGCTAGAGAGCGAGAAAGAAAACTGGTGGTGGTAATTTTTCCTGTCTCTAGTATTATGGTCAAGGATTTTAAAGAAAATTATCCGTATCGAACATTGCATGGGCTGGTAAAAAGCATAAGAGCCGATAATATAATCTTTATTGATTTAATAGATGAATTCAACCGCTTAGGCATGACCCCGCAAGGTGTCTCCATAAATTATGCATATGATGAAAGCCACAAGAATACCTCTGCCCTTAAAGTAGCGGCTTGCTACATCTATAACATCTTGGAATTCCATAGACTTATCCCAGAGTGACGTTTAAACGGTATCTACAGCTGTTGATAACTAAAGGTCAGGCTTGTCGATTTCTATAATGGGATTAGGAATATAACTGGTTTTGAAATAATGATTGTAACTGGAATAGTTATCCACAGGGTAGGGGACGTTTAAACGTCCCCTACATTGTTAATAATTAATATCTTACATAAAGAAATCCCTGTCTAAAGACCTGTACTGTATTGCCTCTGAGAGATGCTCTGTATTGATATTCTCGCACTCTGCCAAATCCGCAATCGTCCTTGAGACCTTCAATATCTTATCATATGCCCTGGCGCTAAAATTTAACTCAGACATTGCCATCTTAAGCAGTTCGCCTTCTTCTTTACCTAATGAGCAGAATTTACGCACCTGCTTATGGCTCATTAACGCATTACACAAAATACCCTCTCCTTTAAACCTTTCCCTTTGAATCGCACGCGCTTTATTTACCCGTTCTTTAATTTGACCTGAACTCTCTGCTGGTTGCGTGCTGGCTAATTCTTGATACCGTGCAGCTGGTACTTCAATATGTATATCAATCCTATCTAACAAAGGTCCTGATATTTTTGAACGATATTTATAAACCTGAGTTGTGCTACACCTGCATGCAGATTTAAGTTGTCCTAATGAACCGCAGGGACAGGGGTTCATCGCACAGACCAACATAAAAGAGGTAGGAAAGACAAAAGATTTTGTGATGCGGGATATGCGTATGGAACCCTCCTCCAGAGGTTGTCGCAGCGCCTCTAAACAATCGCGGTGGAATTCTGGCAGTTCATCTAAAAATAATACGCCGTGATGGCTCAGGCTGATTTCGCCGGGTTGGGGCAGAGAGCCGCCGCCCACCAATGCTACATCTGAGATAGTATGGTGTGGACTGCGAAAAGGACGGATACTCATTATCCCATCCTTCACAGGCAAAGTTCCCATTACCGAATGTATCTTGGTGATTTCTAATGCCTCCTGGAGGGTTAAGTCAGGTAGAATGGTAGGTATTCTTTTGGCGAGCATGGTTTTTCCACTGCCAGGAGGACCAATAAAAAG
>JAGUYA010000119.1 GCA_020061545.1 Candidatus Omnitrophota bacterium | reverse complement strand
TTTTGGGAGCGTTCAAGGCGAAGGGCTTTATTTTGGCGAAGAGCAGATATTTGTGCGTTTTTTTGGCTGCAATCTTAATAAATGCAAATTCTGCGATACTGCCTTGAACCGCTTTATAGAATACGAACCGCACGAATTGCTTGCAGAAATAAAACTATATCAGGACGATCACCGTACAGTATCATTTACGGGCGGCGAGCCGCTTTTACAGAAATATTTTTTGCGAGAAGTACTCAAGCTGACGCAGAGTGAAGGTTACAGAAACTATTTGGAGACGAATGGTATATTACATAGCGCACTGGAGGATGTGATAGATTATGTGGATATTGTAGCTATGGATCTGAAATTGCCGAGTTCTACAGGATTGAAAGATTTCTGGCATCACCATCGCCGCTTCCTTGAAGTTGCCTCTAAAAAAGAGACATTTTTAAAGATGGTAATCTGCCAGTCCACAAATGAAGAAGACCTGAGAGAAGGGTTAAGGTTGATATACGAGGTCAATAAATTCCTTATTTTAATATTGCAGCCTAACAGTTATGAAGAATTTGACCCGATGCAGGAAAAATTAGAGCTTTTTAAGGATATCGCAAGGGACAACCATATCACCGCCTGTATTATACCGCAGTTGCACAAAAAGATAGGGATAAAATAATATGACCAAGAGGCAAAGCAGTTACGAAGGCCGGCAAAAAAATATCCGCAAACTAAAAACTCCTCGCATAGAAGTCTGGAAGAATCAATATCCGGACAAAATTTATACTGTCAATTTAGAGATTCCGGAATTTACCTGTATCTGCCCTAAGACAGGCCTGCCGGATTTCGCTACTATTACTGTTGAATATTCGCCGCATAAATACTGCATCGAATTAAAGTCTTTTAAAATGTACACCATATTTTACCGTAATATCGGCATATTCCATGAGCACGTGATTAACAAAATATTGGATGATTTTGTGAAAGCTTGTAAGCCACGTTGGGTAAAAATTAGAGGTGTATTTAATCCGCGCGGTGGGATAACGACCACGGTAATAAGAGAATATACCTAGGGACAGGTCCCGACCCAATCGGAGAAGTGTCCCCTGAAGATATTGAATGGGGACAGTTCTCGCTTTGGCTGTGGACCTGTCCCTAACTGAAAAGATGAGAGAGATATCGGCAAATAAAGTTAGAGATAAAGTTTGCGAATTGTGCACCCAGGCAAATACGGTTTTAAGAAAGGATGTTCTCGCACAACTTAAAGTTGCCCACCCAAAAGAGACAAATAAACGCGCCAAGAAAATATTGGATGCGATTATTGAGAACGCTAAAATTGCTAAAAGAGAAAAATTAGCTATCTGCCAGGATACAGGTTTGCCGGTAGTTTTTTTAGAAATCGGACAGGATATAAAAATTAGCGGAGATTTAAAGTCAGCAGTAAATAAAGGCGTAGAGTTAGGATACAAAAAAGGATTCTTAAGAAATTCTATAATTAGCCATCCTTTATTCCGTGATAAACCTGGATATTCTCCTGTAGTAATACATACAGATATTGTCAGAGGTAATAAATTAAAGATAACGGTTTTGCCTTGTGGTTTTGGTTGCGAGAATAAGACGCAGCTGAAAATGTTTAATCCCACTGCTCGTATCGATGAAGTGAAGAGATTCGTTGCGGAAGCAGTCAAGTTAGCCGGCCCGGATGCCTGTCCGCCTTATGTTGTGGGTGTGGGAATTGGCGGGACTGCGGATTATGCCTGTTTTCTGGCAAAAAAGGCGCTACTTAGAAAAGTCAAAAGTCAAAAGTCAAAAGTCAAAAGATTAGAAGCAGAATTAGTAAAAGAGATAAATAAGCTAAATATCGGTCCCATGGGCTTAGGCGGTGAGACCACCTGTTTAGGAGTAAATATAGAAATCTATCCCACTCATATTGCGGGGTTGCCTGTTGCGGTGAATATCAGCTGCCATGCCTTAAGAAGCGCCGCTAATACATTATGAAGAGAATAAATACTCCTTTAACAAAAAGAGAGATTGAGAGATTAAACGTAGGGGAAGAAGTCTTATTAAGTGGAGTTATTTACACTGCCCGAGACCAGGTGCATAAAAGATTAGCTGAGGCAATTCATAAAAATAAGAAAACAGCCATTGATTTAAAAGGTCGAATTATTTATTATTGCGGTCCTACGCCTAAACCCAAAGGTAAAATTATTGGCTCTTGTGGCCCAACCACAAGTTTACGCATGGATGAATTTACGCCAGTATTATTAAAAAAGGGAATCCTGGCCATGATCGGTAAAGGCAGGCGCTCTAAAGCAATAATACAGGCAATAAAAAAATATAAGGCAATATATTTCTTGACTTATGCTGGGTGTGGAGCACTCCTGTCAAAATATATTCAAAAAGCAACTAAAGTTGCCTATAAGAATTTAGGGCCAGAGGCAATTTATAAATTAGAGGTGAGAGATTTTCCCCTAATTGTGGGAATAGATACCAAAGGGAGGAGTATTTATGATTAGGCAGGATGGTCGGGGATTGGATAAAATAAGAAAGGTGCAGATTAGCCGTAATTACATAAAGTATGCAGAAGGCTCGTGTTTAATTGAACTAGGCAATACCCGGGTTATCTGTACTGCATCAATTGAAGAATCTGTGCCGCCGTTTTTAAAAGGCACAGGTACTGGCTGGGTGACTGCGGAATATGGTATGCTGCCGCGTTCCTGTCAGACGCGCATTCAGCGGGGAAAAGATTCCGGCCGTGTCTATGAAATACAGCGCCTCGTGGGCCGTTCGCTTCGGGCAGTTTGTGATATGAAACCTATAGGTGAGCGCACTATCTGGATTGATTGTGATGTTATCCAGGCTGACGGCGGAACGCGCACTGCCTCTATCACCGGAAGTTTTATTGCTCTGGTAGATGCCTTGAATAAACTTAAGAAAGACGGCATGTTGGATAAAATGCCTATAAAGGATTTTGTGGCTGCGACCAGCGTCGGTATTGTCAACGGAGGTTTACTTCTGGATTTAACCTATCAAGAGGATTCCAAGGCAGAAGTGGATATGAATATTGTGATGACCGGGAAGGCTGAGTTTATCGAAATCCAGGGCACAGCGGAACGAAAAACATTTAATAAAGACCAGATGGATAGGCTTTTGGGCTTGGCTCAAAAGGGAATTGCAGAGCTAATCGATATTCAGAGGAATCTCCTCAAGGATATTTTATAGATTTATATTTTTATAGCGGGTCTTGTCTTAGCCTGTTTCTTACAGAAATGTATTTTAGGGTTTTGCTTCCGCGTGCTGAAATTTTTTGCCGTCTGCTACGGTTTACTTCCTCTGCTTTAGGATAGCCTTTATCGTAGTATCTCACCCTCTACTCGTCGTAAATCCTTGCAGACAAATGCCAAAAAATTTCTAATGCACGCTCCAGCAAGAACCCTAAAATTTCAGAATTAAGCAGAGTTAAATATCATCTAATGAAATATGAATTAGTGGTAGCTACTAAGAATAAAAAGAAACTAGAAGAAATAAAAGAAATCTTAAAAGACCTCAGCCTGAAAATCGCATCTTTAGCGGATTATCCCAAAGAGCGCCTAAGGATAATTGAAAACGGCAAGACCTTCCGCGAGAACGCCATAAAAAAGGCAATCAAGATTGCGCAATTCACCAAAAAATTAGCCTTAGGCGAAGATTCTGGTCTTTGCGTGGATGTCTTAAGAGGTAAACCGGGAGTTTATTCGTCGCGTTTCGCAGGCAAAGACAAAAGCGACTTGAAAAATAATTTAAAATTACTGAAGTTGCTTAAAGGTGTACCCGTAAATAAAAGAAAGGCGCATTATTGCTGTGTTGTGGCTTTGGCAGATCAGAACGGCTTGGTAGGAGTTGCAGAAGGAAAGTGTCGCGGGTTTATCGGTTTTAGTTTAAAAGGCCATTTTGGATTTGGCTATGACCCTTTATTTGTGATACCGAAATATCAAAAAACTTTTGCCGAGCTCGGACCGGCCATAAAACACAGGATGAGTCATCGTTTTTGCGCCCTGCAAAAAACAAAGTTAATCCTGGCTACTTACCTAAAATCCCGTTAGATAAAATATATCCGCATAAGTACTTATCTAACGGGATAAAAAGAAATCCTTAATATTCTTTATCAAATCCAAAGGCATAGGGATAATTTTATATTTAGGGTTTTGTATTGTCCCGCTTACCTTTATAGTAAGGACGCTGCTTAATCCTTCCAATATCGCGGTGGTGAATTTTCTTAAGTCTGCCGAATCGCGGATAAGATTTTTATTCACTGTGGTATAGACCGTAAAATCTAATGTTCCGTCAAATCCCAGCTTACCCTTACAATCCAGATTTAGCTGGTCACTAATCAACCTTAAATTTTCCGTAGAGATAGATTTATCTGCAACAGCACAGTCAAACAGTGCCTCTTTGAAGATAATCTTTTCATAATCCGGCAACAAAAATAATTCTCCCAATCCTTTCAAAAGATTAAGTTGCCAGAGCTTTCCTTCTTTGATAGAAAATAAACCAGTGCCTTTTAAGGCAGAGAGGTCTTCAAAGTTACCGTTTAAATCCGCACTGATATTCAGTATGCCGGCTATATCCTTATCTTTTGCATCCGTATCCAATTTTAATTTGGCCAAGTCAATACCCGAACCATTGAGTTTTAAATTGTAGGTCGGCACCCCGGGCTTTAAATCAGCAGAAAAATTGAGAATTATTATTCCTGAATAACCGGAGGCAGCAAAGGGCGTGATGTCAAGCAGCCCATTCTTTTGTTCGATATTAAAAGAGAGTTCACTCAATTTTAGATTATAGATAGAAAATGTATGAGAAGTAATGTTCGCCGAGGTATTCCAGTTTTTGTAATCCCTGGTTTTTCCGATTAATGACCCCTGGATATTCAGGATGCCATCGAGCTTTATTTTCTTTAGGTTTTCTACTAGGGTAGGGGGTAGAAATACGAGAACATCAGAGGGCTTAAGATTTAATTTTGCGGATAAGTCCAATCCGGGATTGGTTTTGTCCTGTGTGTCAATATCACCTTTTATATCAAATCCAGAATCAACATATTTACCTGCGCACGTGTTTATTCTTATCAGATTGTCTTTCATCTTAATATCGGATTTTAAATCCAGGTCTTTAGAACTAAGGCCAAAATTTATCTGCGGTGCTTTAAAATTCGTTAGGTTTCCGGTGGTGGTATAGTCCGTATCAAGATAATTAAAAGACAGATTAAGCCAGTCGATGGTATCAGAAGTGAAATCAACTTTACCTTTTACATTATTTATCGGTTCTTTTAATAACGTAGTCTGTAATTTTGCATCCTTTAATTTCAAGCTTGCTTTTGTATCCAGGGGTAATTTCTTTAGATAACCTTCTATATTTATATCCGCCTTAGATGTGCCGCTTAAATTTAAACCTTCAGGTTTAAAAGGTAATATCGAGACCAGTTTTTCTAAATTGAGCTCTTCGGCAGTAAGGTTGGCCTTAAGAAAGGGATTAAGAAAATCCTCCAGTCTGCCTTTAAGCATAAAAACAGAGTCCAGGGCCTGTAGTTTTAAATTATCTGTCCAGAGCTTATTATTCATCAAACCCATATCCCCCGAGATATTACTTACCTTTTCTATATATTGCAAGCCATTAAGATTCGCCTGAAGAAATTGGAGATTGGCTTGATAATCCCATGTCTTTTTATCCAGGGCATAACTAAGTTCAGGTGTAATATTCATATCTGCGGTAAGAGTCAGGTTGCCTTTCTTAAGCGTCAGGCCTTTTATAGAAATATTACCTTTTAAGTCTATAATATTATCTTTAAACTTAAGGTCAAGGTCGCTATTCTCAATAGTGCCGCTGGTAATAGAAAGAGGCAGGCTCGTGAAATAAGGATTGAATTCAGGGATGACTAGATTAGCAAGATTTACTTTAGAATTCAGTTCTCGGGAGATAACATTATACTCTCCCTTACAGGATAATTTAGTGATTGCCTCTTTATCCGTAAGCAGTTTAGCTCCCATTAAAAACGAAATTTTGGCTAGAGGACTGAGCGTGAGTCCAATATTGAAATCCTGAATGGTTTTGCTGAATTTAGGGGTCAGGCTTTCATCTTCAAAGACACCGCTTCCGTTAAAGATATTTATTTTATAGATGAGAAAAGAAAATTTGACCTTTGGTTTTGCCTGTTGGCTGGGTTTAGGAAGGGAAATTTTAGAAAAGTTAAGGTTACCATCTTGTTGATAACGTATATGCAGATACGGTGAGTCTATATGCATTATAGGGATGATAATCTTTCTTTCTTTGATTAAGGGCAGGAAGAGGATATGGAAGGAGGCCTCTTTGACGGTTAAGAGGGTATTTTCTTTATCCTTTACTTTATCGTAAATAACAATATCCTGAATGATGAGGCCTTTGATCAGGCTATAGCTAAGTTTTCCTATTTCTGCATTATAATTTAGGGATGTAGCCAGGAGATTGGCAAGCCGGCCTTTGACTTTAACAGGCAGGTAGACATTATTGAGGTAGATTAATCCAAAGGCAAGAGAAAACAATAAGAATAATACGATAGCAATAATTATTTTTTTCTTCATAATCGCTAATAGTCTACTCTAAAATTTACCGATTGCAAAGTTATTTTTCAGTGTTATAATTAAATAACAATTTAGGTACCACCGATTATGGCATCGCTGGTGGTACCGTTTTTCCGACAAGCAATAGATTGAAAAACGGGGCGTGGCTCAGTTTGGCTAGAGCGCTTGGTTTGGGACCAAGAGGTCGACAGTTCAAGTCTGTCCGCCCCGACCAGATTAAACTTGGCGAATTTTCGGCAAAGAAAGAAGAATTTTTTAAATTATTTTCCGCCAAAACTTTTTTATTGTAACCGCTTTTATATAAAGGGATTAAATCAAAGGGCTTTTTGAAATCTAAAAGCGCAATTCTATCCAGCAGGCGGCGGTTCGTTCC
>JAGUYA010000096.1 GCA_020061545.1 Candidatus Omnitrophota bacterium | reverse complement strand
TATTTTCCTCCCAGAGAATTTTGTATGGATAATGCAGCCATGGTCGCAGGTCTGGGATATCAGTTATTTAAGAAGGGGTATAAATCAGACTTGAATTTAAGTCTGGATTTGAATTAGAGGAGGGCCAGATGCTGAACAATCTACAGGTGTTAATACGTTTAGTTTTGTCGGTAGTCTTAGGCGGTTTTATCGGATTGGAACGCCAGATACACCGTCGCAGCGCAGGACTGCGCACGCATATCTTAGTCAGTCTGGGCTCTTGTCTTATCATGTTGACATCACTATACATTTTTGGTATATATAAAAATGAGGTTCCCTTAGATCCTGCGCGTATCGCTGCCGGTGTAATCACCGGTATAGGATTTTTAGGGGCAGGGGCAATCATTCGGGATAGAACCGGAATAAAAGGCTTGACCACAGCGGCAAGCCTGTGGGTGGTGGCAGCTATTGGTTTGGCAGCGGGTTGCGGTTTTTATAGCGCATCTATTTTTACTACTCTCTTAGCGTTAATCACTCTTTTGTTTTTAAGGTATATAGAAGAGACAGTGTTTGGCAAAGAAGAAAAGGGGTAGAAAGGAGGTGTGGGACTATGGCGTTTAAAAAGAAATTAGAAGAAAAAATTCTGGATGTAGATGTGGCGATGCAGGGAAATTTGGTTTTCAAAGACGCGGTGAATCTACGCATCAACGGTAAATTTGAAGGGGATTTACAGAGTAAAGGTAATTTAACCATTGCCTCTACAGCTGTTGTTGTCGCTGATATTATGGGCGATAATATTATTGTTGATGGCAAGGTGAAGGGAAGGATAGTAGCCAAGGAGAGATTGACCCTTTTACCTCAAGCTGTGGTTGAGGGCGAGATATATCCGGCAAAATTAAATGTGGCTGAAGGCGCGATATTTGAAGGCAGGTGTTCCATGCTTCATGATTTCATGAGCGCAGAAGAACTGGCGCATTATTTAGAGGTAGATTTAAATTCTGTTCTGGAGTGGGCCAACTCTGGTAAAATGCCGGGATTAAAAGAAGGTGATAAGTGGAGGTTTGAAAGAAAAACCATAGATTCCTGGGTGGCTGCGGGAAAGGTCGGAAAATAAATGAAGCCCAAACTTATGGAGCATAAGCGAACATAAGTTTGTTGGCTGAATTTACCCAGCCCTAATTTTTATGTATTATGTATACCTATTAAAAAATGAAAAGACAAAGGAAATATATTATGGATATACAAACGATTTGGACCGTCGTCTTTTAGAGCATAATATGGGACATAAATGGAAACTTATATATTATGAAGCATATCTCTCAGAATCAGATGCCACAACAAGAGAGATAAAGTTAAAGCATTATGGTCAAACAAGAACCCGCCTTAAGAATCGTCTTAAAGAATCTTTGAAAGATTAAAATTAGGGCTGGGTTCAATTCGCACCTATAACTTACGTTCACTATCGTTCCGTAAGTTATGTGCTCATTGAATATGGTAGAAGAAAAACTTTTGACAGTAAGGGATGTTTCTTTAATTCTGGGTATCCCAGAAAAAGAGGTGGTGGATTTAGTAGAGAGCCACAAGCTCGTTGCCTATAAGGTAGGCGGATTATATTTAAGATTTAAAAAGGAACACGTAGAAGAATTCCGAAAGTCGCTTAAACCCCCCTCAAATAAAACTAAAATCTTAGAAGAATATACATTTAAAGACAGGGTGAGCGATTTCTTCTATTTTAATGACTTCTATATATTATCTATCCTGATTATATTATTGATTCTCGTAATTATATTCCAGTGGTAGTTTTAATTTATAAATATTGTGGATTATAAGCAGAAATTTTGTCATCTGGGATTTGCGAACATTGATATAGATAGGCGCGCACGCCGCGGTTATTCAGAAGTGATATATTGTCCGGGAAAGACAAAAATTCAACTAAAAAAAATTGCGCAAGAGTTAATCAGAAATAAACAGGACTTATTGCTTACAAAATTAGAAAGGGATATTTTTATTTATCTTAAAAAGTCATTCCCTCAATTAAAATACAATACCTTAGCTAAAATAGGCTACTTGGTAAAAAGACGAAAAATCCTTAAGAAAGGTTTAGTTGCGGTTGTTTCAGCAGGCACCTCGGATATACCGGTAGCAGAAGAGGCAGTAGTTACTTTAGAGGCAATGGGTAACCGTGTAATTAAGCTTTATGATGTAGGCGTGGCTGGTGTGCACCGGATTATGAACAATATAGATGTGCTAAAAAAGGCAAGGATAATTATTGTGGTGGCAGGTATGGAAGGTGCATTGGCCAGTTTAGTGAGTGGTTTGGTAAGTTGCCCGGTGATTGCTGTCCCGACCAGTTGCGGTTACGGAGCGAATTTTGGTGGATTATCAGCATTATTGACGATGCTGAATAGCTGTTCTGCAGGCGTGGCTGTGGTTAATATTGATAATGGATTTGGGGCAGGTTATTTTGCCTCGTTAATTAATAAATAGAAGATTAAGATTGAGATTAAGATTGAGAAGGATTACCTTAAAAGAAGCAGAAAGGTTTCACGGGCATTTAGGTCCCTACCTAGTCTTGGGACTTTTAGCAGGAGAAATGGCTCTTAAGAAATTTAGATGTAGAAAATACTTTAGTTTAAAAGTCAG
>JAGUYA010000161.1 GCA_020061545.1 Candidatus Omnitrophota bacterium | reverse complement strand
TGGGGTTTTACAGAAAAAAAATATTCAGTGCCCGAAGAAGAAAGAATTAAAAATGTATTGGAATTAGTCGGCACTGATAAAATTATTTTTCATTCCCAGGATAATGTGGTAAAATTCAAGGTTCGCGGTATGCAGATAGACTTAGGTGCAATTGCTAAAGGATATGCCGTGGATTGCGCAGTAAAAAAATTGAAAGAACAGGGAATAAAAAGTTGTCTGATAAATGCAGGCGGACAAATCCATTGCCTGGGGGATAGATCTGGCAAACCCTGGAAGGTAGCTGTGAAGAGCCCCCGGGGCGAAGATTTTATAGATTACCTGGAATTGAAAGACCGCTCAGTGACAACCTCGGGGGATTATGAACAATATTTTACAAAAGGAAATAAGCGCTATGCGCATATATTAAATCCTAAGACCGGATATCCTGCAAATTCCGGTATTGTGTCAGTAACAGTTATTGCTCCTTCCGGATTAACTGCCGATGCCCTTTCTACTTCCATATTTGTTTTGGGCAAAGACAAAGGTATGGAGTTAGCAAAGAAATTTAAGGATGTAGAAGTAGAGATAATCGAGGAAGACCAGATATAGAATGAAAAATCCCAAATCCAAATACTACCAAATCCAAAATAAACCCAAAATCCCAAATCCCAAAGGTTATCTTTTTTGGATTTTGAAATTGGGATTTATTTGGTAGTATTGGTAATATTTGAAATTTGGATTTTACTAAGGATTATGTTTAAAATAATTTGTAAGAAAGAATTAGCCCAAGAGATAACCCAGATTACGGTAGAGGTGCCACTTGTAGCTAAAAAAGCCAAGGCCGGACAATTTGTCGTCATCATCATTGATGAAAGAGGCGAACGCATACCTTTAACTTTGGCAGACTGGGATAAGGATAAAGGAACGATTAATTTAATCTTTCAGCAAGTCGGCTTTACCACTGAAAAATTAGGCAGACTTAATCCGGGTGATTATATAGAGCATATCTTAGGTCCTTTAGGCCATCCTACAGAGGTAAAAAAAATAGGAACCGTGATTTGTATCGGCGGTGGGGTGGGAATTGCTGAGGTTTATCCGGTTTCCCGGGCTTTTAAAGAGGCGGGTAATCGTGTTATAGGCATAATCGGCAGCCGCTCTAAAGAATTATTAATCTTAGAAGATAAAATGCGAGAAACTTGCGATGAGTTGTTTATTACTACCGATGACGGTTCTTATAGCCGAAAAGGTTTTGTTACCGATGCCCTAAAAGACCTATTCGATGTGGTAGAAAAATCCACGCATACTAAATATCCGGATTTAGTTTATTGCATAGGGCCGGTTCCGATGATGAAGGCAGTTTCTGAATTAACCAAAAATTATGGAATAAAAACCATAGTCAGCCTTAATCCTATAATGGTGGATGCCACGGGCATGTGCGGTTCCTGTCGTTGTACTGTCGGCGGAAAAACCGTATTTGGTTGCGTAGACGGCCCGGACTTTGATGCGCACCAGGTGGATTTTGAGGAATTAGAGAAAAGACTAAAATTATTTAAGAACCAGGAAGATAAAATAAAAGGGCAATCATGAATAATCAGGAAAAGCCAGAGGTTATACAAGAGAAAGCAAAAAAGATGTTTATTTATTTTTCCCTGTTAATAGATAGGTCTGTCTTTGATAAAAACGGAGAGTGGGTGGGAAAATTATACGATATTATCGTTAAATCTACTGAGATTTATCCCCAATCTACGCACCTGATTATCCGCAGAGGTTTTCCTAATCATGAGTATGCGGTGATTAGCTGGTCAGATATTCAAGAGATAGACGATAAAGATATCCGGCTTAAAATCAGCAAATCAGAGGTTAAATTTCAAGAAAAACACGACAGCAAAGAAGAACTGACCTTACGCCGGGATATCCTGGACCAGCAGGTGGTAGATGTCTATAACCACAAGGTTATCCGCGTGAATGATATACACTTGCTTTTTGTAGACCACTCTTTAATGGTTGCCCATGTGGATATCAGCACCCAGGGGCTTATCCGGCGTTTAGGATTTGAAGGTTTAGTAGATTTCCTGCTGAAGATATTTAATAGAAACGCGGCATATCTTAAGAAAGAGCAGCTGATTTCCTGGAAACACATCCAGCCACTTTCTATAAATCCCGTAAGTATGACCATAAAGATAGATGTGGCACACAAACACCTCCGTAACATTCCTGCTGCAGATTTAGGAGAAATATTTTTGGACTTAAATGCCAAAGACCAAATCGCGCTTTTTAAATCCTTGGATTTAACTACCAAGGCGCGCATTTTTATTAATATTGATTTTAGAACGCAAAAATCATTGATAGAAGATTTGACTCGCCAGGAAACGGTAGAAATCCTGAACAATATTCCTTCGGACGAAGCCACGGATTTCTTAGAGAGATTGCCGCGGGATACCACGTATGAAATTTTAAGCCTGATGGAAAGTAAGCAGTCCAAAAAACTCTCCCAGCTTTTAGGGTATTCCAGCGACTCTGCCGGTGGACTGATGACTACAGAGTATATGGCTTTTTCCAAGGATGCCACTGTGGAGGCGGTATTAAATCAGATTAAAGAGCGTTCTTTTAAGGTAGAACCCGCACAGTTTATTTATATTATAGATGAAAATAATCATCTTATAGGCTCAACAAATTTCAGGCGCCTGATATTGGCTAATCCTCAGGACCCCATACAGAATGCCGCCTTTCCTAAGATTTACTCCGTGCATTTGGATTCAAGCGTGAAAGAAGTGGCCTATCTTATGGAGAAATATAAATATTACAGTATCCCGGTAGTGGATAAAAATAATATCCTGCAGGGTATTATTACAGTAGATGACGTTTTAAGCCAGGTTATTGCCATTGCCTGGCGCAGGTTAAAGAAGATTAAGATACGGGCGAAGATATGAAGAAGGAACTACGCAGATTCTGGAGGAATACGCTCATCTTTCTTTCGGTAATGGGGCCGGGTATTATTACGGCAAACGTAGACAACGATGCCGGCGGAATTACCACTTATTCAGTAGCAGGTGCGCATTTTGGCTATTCGCTGATCTGGTCATTTATCCCTATTATTGTGGCCCTAGTAATTATCCAGGAGATGTGCAGCCGTATGGCAGTGGTGACCGGTAAGGGTCTGGCAGACCTGATTAGGGAAGAGTTTGGAGTAAGGGTTACCTTTTATGCGATGATGGTTTTGATATTGTCCAATCTTTTTAACACCATTTCAGAATTCGCCGGGATTGCTGCTAGCGCAGAATTGTTCGGGATAAGTAAATATATACTGGTTCCGCTGTGCGCTCTTTTTGTCTGGTGGCTGATAGTTAAAGGAACTTATAAATCCGTGGAAAAAGTATTTTTACTTGCCTGTTTGTTCTATGTATCCTATATCATCTCTGGCTTTTTATCGAAACCCGATTGGAACGAAGTGGTTACCAGTTCAATAAAGCCGGCATTTCAGTTTAACAAGGCATATCTTATGATGCTTATAGGTGTAATCGGGACTACCATTGCTCCCTGGATGCAATTTTACCAGCAGTCTTCGGTGGTAGAGAAAGAGATAAAATTAAAGAATTATAAATATAGCAGGCTCGATGTAATCATAGGCGCATTTGTGGTCAACATCATCGCTGTTTTTATTGTGGTAGTTTGCGCGAATACTTTGTTTAAGCACGGCATAAGAATAGAGTCTGCGAAAGAGGCAGCCCTGGCTCTTAGGCCGTTAGCAGGCCAGTATTGTTTTTATCTTTTTGCCTTCGGCCTTCTAAATGCATCGGTTTTCTCCGCCTGTATATTGCCTCTGTCCACCGCATATTCCGTTTGTGAAGGAATGGGGTGGGAGGTAGGTGTTAACCGACGTTTCAGAGAAGCGCCGCAGTTTTATGCGCTTTATACCGCTATAATAGTTATTGGTGCGGGAATAATATTACTTCCTAACGTTAAGCTTATTCCCATTATGCTTATTTCCCAAGCCACAAACGGCATGCTTTTGCCGTTCGTCTTAATTTTTATGCTTCTTCTGGTTAATAATAGGCGCCTGATGGGCAAGTATACGAATTCTAAAATCTATAATGCCTTGTCAATATCTACAGTTATATTAATGATTGGCCTTTCATTAGGATTATTAGCAGCATATTTTATAGAATTTGCCCAAACAACTTACGTTTCCGCCAAGAATATTGGCGGACTCGCCAACGTTTTGTGGCGAGCACTTACATTCCGTAAGTTGTGGGCTTATTAAATATGCGTAATAAAATTCCCCAACAACCAGCGAAAGTTCGCATTAAAAATTTTTTTGAAGTGGCTTTGGGTTTTTCTAAAAGTGAGGCCGAAAAGGAAGCGGCCCGTTGTCTGCAATGTAAAGATGTGGCCTGTGTTAAGGGTTGTCCGGTAGAAATTGATATCCCCGCATTTATCAAATTAATTAAAGAGGGTAAAAGGAAAGAGGCACAAGCATTGATAAAAGAGAAAAATAATCTGCCGGCAATATGCGGCAGAGTTTGCCCGCAAGAAGACCAGTGCGAAGCCACCTGTGTTTTAAATAAAAAAAAAATTCCCATAAACATCGGAGCCTTGGAAAGATACGCTGCGGATTATGAATTGAATCAGTTGTCAGTTGTCAGTTGTCAGTTGTTAGACAAAAATAATCTAAAGACTGAAAACCGACAACTAAAAACTGATAAAGTAGCGGTGGTGGGTTCTGGTCCCGCAGGCTTAACCTGTGCTGCGGATTTGGCCAAGATGGGCTATCAAGTAACCCTCTTTGAATCTTTACATCTTCCGGGCGGCGTGTTGATGTATGGCATACCTGAATTCAGGTTGCCTAAAAAAATAGTCCGGAATGAAGTTGATTATATAAAAAGTCTGGGTGTGGATATAAAAACAGATACGCTTATCGGTAATACTTATAGCCTCCAGGATTTATTTTCCCGCGGAAGCGGGATCCCGCCAGAGGCGGGAAAAGAAGGATTCCAGTCCATATTTATTGGTACAGGTGCGGGTCTTCCGCAATTCTTAGGTATACCCGGTGAAAATTTAGACCGCGTTTATTCTGCTAATGAGTTTTTAACCCGCGTGAATCTGATGAAGGCGTATAAATTTCCTGAATACGCCACGCCAATTAATATAGGCCAGAAGGTAGTAGTCATTGGTGGAGGAAACGTAGCTTTTGATTGCGCCAGGGTAGCTTTAAGATTAGGCAGGCAGGTCACCTTAGTTTATCGCCGCACAGAAAACGAAATGCCCGCCCGCAAAGAAGAAATCCAGAATGCCAAGGATGAAGGTGTCCCTTTTAAGATATTAACCCAGCCCATCAGGATAATAGATGACGGAAGGGGGTTCGTAGGCGGATTAGAATGTATAGCCATGGAATTAGGCGAACCTGATGCTTCAGGCAGGAGAAGACCTGTGCCCATAAAAGATTCTAATTTTATTTTAGAGGTGGACACTGTGATTGTGGCTATTGGCCAAAACCCTAACCCGCTATTACCCAAAGCCACTGTGGGTCTTAAGACAAAAGAGGATGGGACAATTTGGGTAGATGAGAACTTTATGACTTCTCTGCCTGGAGTTTTTGCCGGAGGAGATATTATTAGCGGTGCGGATACGGTGATTTCGGCAATGGGTGCGGGTAAAAAAGCAGCAGTAGCAATAGATAAATATATTAAATCAGTAACTAGTAAACCAGTAACGAGTAACTAGTAATTTTAGAGGTTAAAATATGGAAGATAATAAGAAGATTACAATTCAAGATATTCTTTCAATGAAAAATAAACGCAAGATTACCATGCTCACTGCCTATGATTATCCTTTAGCATCTTTGGTAGATAGGGCAGGTATTGATATGATTTTAGTGGGTGATTCTGTAGCCAATGTGGTCTTGGGTTTGGATTCCACAACTAAGGTGGGCATGACAGAGATGATTCATCATGCTAAAGCAGTCACCCGCGCTGTAAAACATGCCTTGGTCATTGGCGATATGCCCTACGAATCCTATCAAATAAATCCTCAAGAGTCAGTGAAAAATGCCAAGCGTTTTATGGAAGAAGCTAAATGCGATGCCGTAAAATTGGAATGGTTTGACCGTTGTTTAGAAGTAACTGCACAAATTATAAACGCAGGAATTCCTGTGATGGGTCATATTGGTTTAACTCCGCAGACCGCGGATAAATTAGGTGGGTTCAAGGTGCAAGGGAAAGATGCGGAACAGGCAAGGCGTTTAATTGACGAGGCTCAAGCATTAGAGAAACTGGGTTGTTTTTCTCTTGTCCTAGAGTGCGTGCCGGATAAAATCGCAGAAATGATTACGAAGAATTTAAAGATTCCCACTATTGGTATTGGCGCGGGGATAAATTGCGACGGTCAGGTTTTGGTGACGTATGATTTACTGGGTCTCTTTGAGCGCTTCACTCCTAAATTCGTCAAGAAATATATTAACCTAGCTCCCTTGATCTCAGAGGCGATAGAAGATTACAAAAAAGAGGTAATAGAAGGTAAGTTCCCTACTAAAAACCATAGCTTTACCATAAAAGAAGAGGAACTGAAGAAATTAGGCTAAAGCTAAAGAGATAATGAAAAGGAATACGACCGGAAGATATATTTCTCTTGCTATTATTTTGTTACTTGCTATTTTGTTTGTAGCTAAATTTGGGGGGCCATCCATTTTGAAATTATACCTTGAGACCGGCGTGGGTACCTGTCAGAAAATACCCATATTATGCCTGGCTCCGGAAGAGAGGATAGTTAACCTTGATATAAATAAAGAATATTTCGCAGAATTACTCACCCTTAAGTTCCCTAAAATGGAAATCGCTGTACCCAAGGGTTTTGATGTAGTTCAGGAAGCCATAAAAAAGGTTTATTATAAAAAGAAGAGAAGTCAACATAGCGGGGCGGTTATTTATCTTCTTCATGAACCTCCTAATTTTTTTATAGATTTATTTCCTCAGTTAAAGAGACAAGGGATAATTGACAACTATAAATTCATCAGGCGTGTAATGTACGCTAAGTTAAAGGATACAGAAAACCTTACGGATGCCTTCTTTGTGATTATGAAAGGTATCTTTATTCCTGATTTAGGCAGGCAGGAGAATGTAAGGATGGTGCAATTCAAGGTTGCGGATAAAAAAGGGTTTATTAATTATAATCTGGGTAAGCCAGGTAATTACTTTGATTGCAACGTGATTGATAATGAAGGGGTTTTCTTTAAGATTTATATAAAAGACAAGGGAGCGGTATTGGATTTAGACCAGGTCTTGTTCATTATTTCCAAAGTACGCAGCTGAATTCCCT
>JAGUYA010000127.1 GCA_020061545.1 Candidatus Omnitrophota bacterium | reverse complement strand
TTTAAGTTAAAACCCCTAACCGCAGTTAAGATGAATCCTAAAATCATCCCGCCAACAGAAACTTCATCAGGAATAATGCGATGCTGGATATCTACAAATGTAGCAATGATTAAACCGCAAATAAAAACACAGAAAACAAAAAAATCATAACTTAATCTATAGCGGTTAAAGACAGCAAGAAATGCAAGCGCCGTCAATAATTCCACTAAAGGATACCTAAGGGATATCTTCTCCTTACAAAAACGACATCTTCCCTTTAAGATGATGTAACTTAAAAAGGGAATATTATCATACGTGGGTATTTTCTTTTTACATTTTGGGCAGTGTGAGTGTGGCCAGACTACGGATTCACCCAAGGGCAGACGATGGATACAAACATTTAAGAAACTACCCACGATAGAACCAAGGATAAATACTAATATTTTTCCTATCATTTGCTTACAGCCTCTATTAGCGCCTTACGCATTCCTTCCACAGGCGCTTTCTGTCCTGTCCATAAATTAAAGGCGTCTACGCCTTGGTATAAAAGCATCCCTAAACCGCCTATTGCTGGCAATCCTAAAGACTCTGCATCTTTGATGAGCTGAGTCTTCCTGTTATAGACCACATCATAAACGTATAAATCTTGATGTAGCAATTTCCTATCTATAACAGAACCATCGTCCTCTTTCATCCCAACAGGAGAGGCATTAACTAATAAGTCACAATTTTTGATAACCTTTGGTATGTCTTCAGCCAAAATGAATTCCAACTTATCTTTTAAATATTCAAATTTAGAAAAGAAATCCTGAGTTGATTTCACTACTTTCTTATTATTATCATATATATAAATTCTGCTACTGGCGTTTTCTCTATACCCTAAGCCAGCGATAACTGCCCTACCTGCTCCTCCGCATCCAATAACGAATATTGTTTTTCCTTTGGGGTCGAAATCTAAGCATAAGGGCCCTTTTTGCGTTAAAGCCTTAAAGAAACCCGGCGCATCAGTATTCCAATATTCTAATTTAGTACCTGTCCTTTTTACTGTATTTATAGCACCCGATAATTTTACATAGTATAAATCGTCTTGTATCAAGACGGCATCTTGATTATAGGGAAATTCCTTTTCCAATATTTCTCGAGCTTTTACTTTATGAGGGATAGTTATATTAAACCCCATTATATCTTGTGAAAAGAAATTCTCACCCTTGGTATCTTTTATGGGAATATTTTTTAATAAAAAATCTTCTAAGTCTTCGGATTTTATCTCAAATAGTCTATATTCGGCATTAATTTTGAGGGCTCTAAATGCGGCGTTATGCATTTCTGGTGAGAGACTGTGTTTAACGGGATAACCGATTAAGCCGTAGATTTTAGGCGAGTGACTTTTATCCATGCAGGTAAATCCCAAATCACAAATTCCGAATCCCAAACAAATCCCAATGGCCAAAATCCCAATGTCCAAAACAAAATATGTTTTGGTTATTCGGTAATTGGAAATTGGAATTTGTTTGTAATTTGGTGCTTGTAATTTGGAATTTCAACATCATTAAAGATGTGTTTTTAGAGACTTTCTATTTTATTCAGGGCATTGATATACGCCATAATAGATGCTTCAATGATATCGGTGCTGGAGCCGCGCGCAGTAACTACCCGCTCCTTGGCCTTTAACTTAAGACTCACCTCGCCAAGGGCGTCTTTACCTTTGGTGACCGCTTCGATGCGGTAATCCTGCAGTTCGCCTTTTATACCGGTGGCCCTATCAATAGCCCTGAAACAGGCATCTACCGGCCCGTCGCCGGAAGACTCTGCCGAGAGTATTTTATTTTTATATTTTAAACTTACGCTGGCGGTAGGCGTAATCTTTGTCCCGGAATTAATCTCGAAACTTTCCAGCCTCCAGACTGGCTTTATAACCTTGGTTTCGTCTTCTACTATCGAAATCAAGTCGCCATCAAAAATATTCTTTTTCTTATCAGCGAGTTCCTTAAAACGCTTGTTGACCTTATCCAACTGTCCAGCCGTAAGCTTAAAGCCTAATTCTTTCAATCTTTCAGAGAGGGCATGTCTTCCCGAGTGTTTCCCTAATACCAGGCCTATCCCGGTAAAACCCACGTCCTCGGGCCGAATAATCTCATATGTGGAACGCTCCTTTAGCACACCGTCCTGATGGATGCCGGCTTCATGTCGGAAGGCATTTCCACCGACAATGGCTTTATTGGGAGCAACCGCAAAACCGGTAAGCTTACTCACCAGGCGCGAGACCTTATAAATCTGCTGCGTATTAATCGTAGTCTCTAAATCGCTGAATATATCCCGGCGCGTCTTAATCGCCATCACAATCTCTTCCATCGAGGCATTACCGGCGCGTTCACCGATGCCGTTAATCGTGCATTCTACCTGGCGGGCGCCGTTCTTAATCGCTTCCAGGGAGCTGGCTACAGCTAAACCTAAATCATCATGGCAATGTACCGAAATTATCGCCTGATCAATGTTAGAGACATTCTCTTTTATGGCTTTAATCACACTGCCGAATTCAACAGGGTCAGCATAACCGACGGTATCCGGGATATTCACTGTGGTTGCGCCGGCAGCAATCACTGCCTCAACCACTTTAAAAAGAAACTCTCTTTCGGTGCGCGAGGCGTCTTCGGGAGAAAATTCTATGTCGGAGCAATATCTTCTGGCATATTTTACCGAAGATACTGCCAGACGTAAAATCTCATCTTCTGCCTTTTTTAATTTATATTGCATATGAATCTTGGAAGTAGCCAGAAATACGTGTATGCGCGGACGCTTGGAAAATTTCACCGCTTGATATACAGCATCAATATCTTTCTTTATTGCCCTGGCCAGACCACAGATCACCGGCCCCTTGATGGATTTGGCCACGGCTTTGACCGCGGCAAAATCTCCTGCGGATGAAATAGGAAAACCCGCTTCAATGATATCCACGCCTAAATGGACGAGCGCGCTGGCAACCTCTAATTTTTCTCTCTGGTTTAAAGAGGCACCCGGTGCCTGCTCTCCGTCGCGTAATGTAGTATCAAAAATGATTATCTTATCCATATATCTAAGAGGTTAAGATTGAGATTAAGATTAAGTTAAGTAAGAAAATTAAGAAATAGCACCCTTCCTCAGTCTTAATCTTAGCCTTAATCTTTTACTTACGCATCCAGGGCATCATTTCCCTAAGCTGCTTGCCCACTTTCTCTATCGGATGTTCATCTGCCTCTTTTAATAATCTATTAAAATTCGGCCTACCTGCTTCGTTCTCTTTAATCCACTCCCTGGCGAATTTACCTTTCTGGACTTCTTTTAGGATTTTCTTCATCTCTTTTCTGGTTCTTTCTGTAATTATTCTTTTACCTCTAGTTAAATCTCCATAACAGGCAGTATTGGAAACCCTGCGGCGCATACCTGATATCCCTGTTTCCTGGATAAGGTCAGTAATGAGTTTTAGTTCATGTAATACTTCAAAATAAGCAATCTCAGGTTGATATCCTGCTTCTACTAAGGTATCAAATCCGGCTTTGATTAATTCGGTGACGCCTCCGCAAAGAACAGTCTGTTCGCCAAAAAGGTCTGTTTCTGTTTCTTCTTTAAAAGTTGTCTCAATCACTCCTGCCTTTGTGGCACCCAAAGCCTTAGCATAAACTAAAGCCAACTTCAGCGCTTCTCCTGTGGCATCCTGGAATACTGCCACTAAGGAGGGCACACCTTTACCTTCTTCAAACATCTTTCTCACCAAAGCGCCCGGTCCCTTAGGCGCCACCATAAATACATCTACCTTCTTCGGCGGTTTTATCTGTTTAAAATGGATATTAAAACCGTGAGAAAAACATAGGGCCTTACCTTTTGTGAGATTTGGTTTAATGGCTTCTTTATATACCTTTGCCTGAACATGATCCTGGGTGAGAATCTGAATAATATCACTAGCTTTGGCTGCCTCGGCTGCAGGCACCGGAATAAAACCGTCTTTCTTGGCCTGTTCGTAGTTGGGTGTGCCCTCGAGTTCTGAAACCACTACCTT
>JAGUYA010000013.1 GCA_020061545.1 Candidatus Omnitrophota bacterium | reverse complement strand
CTGCAATTGCATCATTTTTATAGGTCTCTTCAAAAGAATTATATAATCTAAAGGTATTGTTAATCTTAAAAATCTCCAAGTTGCCCAGAGCGTCATGAATAACTGCATATTCCTTCATCTCTAAATCAATAATGCAATGGAATACAAAAACCTTATGTCTTTTGGATAATTCTTGGGAGAGATAATAGGTATAACCTTCCGAGCCGCCTACATTATAAGGCGGGAAACCATGGATTACTTGAAGTATCTTCATAAAACTTTTTTATACGCTGCCAATGTCCTCTCAGCCATAATAGTATCACTAAAATTATTTTTTATTCTCTCCCGAGCCTTCTCTCCCATATTTCTTCTTAACGCATTGTTATTGATTAAGTTAAGAATACTCTCTGCTAAAGACACATAATCTTCCGGGGGGACTAAAATTCCAGAAATACCATCTTCTATAACTTCCGAAACCCCTCCTACCCCACAACCTATTACTGGCTTTGCGTAAGACATTGCTTCAATATAAATTAAACCGAATGACTCATATAACGATGGGGCAACGAATATATCGCACTCTTCATAATATCTAGCTAAATCATCCCTCTCCACATAACCTAAAAAATTAACATTTTTCCGATATTGTTCAGGAATATCATTGATTAATTGAGCTTGGAATGATTCATCTTTATTGCCCGTAAATGAAATAGCTTCTTTGGTTAAGAAAGTATCTCTTCCGATGATATTAAAAGTTGCCTGAGGAATCTTTTTAAGGACATATGGGATAGCTTTTATTAATATGTGAACTCCTTTTCTTTTCTCTAATCTACCAATGAATAAAACAATTGGACTATTTATATCGCGTTGATTACAATTTTCTTTAATTTCAGGCAATGGAACTCCTAACGGAATGATTTCTACATTTTTCCCCCTTAAATTAATTTCCTTAAAAACAATTTCCGCATGGAGCTTAGTAGAACAAGTTATCAAATTGCTCTGAAGAATGGCTATTTCTTCCAGCAAAGAACTTAACCGACGGTCTGGCGTCTTAACCCACTGAGAAAATTCAATAATCTCAGAAAAATGAGTGTGTAGCCTTATAACTAGTGGAGTTTTTTTAAATAAACTATAGATGAATCCTTCAGCAGAAAAATTAGGAGTTTCGACTATCTGTATATTAAATTCTTTTATAATTTTCTTTAATTTCTTATATACAGCCTGACTGTATTCAAGGCGTAAAAGAAATTCCCTAAGTTTTCCTTTAAACGGGAAGATTGTTTTATGAGCTATTCGGTGGACATGGATATTGCCGTCTAAATAATCCTTGTCAATATCCAAACTTTGAGCAATCACATGCACTTGACACCCTAAATTGGATAAACCGTGGGCTAAATTATAAGTATAATTTCCTATCCCACCCCAATCTGTTTCAGTAGGATATTCACGGGAAATTAAACAAATATTTAAACAATTAGCGGATAATTTATTTCTTACTAATTTTCTTTTATTATTGAAAGATTTTATTCCCTTTAGATTATTTTTATCTAGCGAGTCTAATAGCTGGGCAATTTTTTCCTCAGCAGACCATTGAGTAAAGACATCTAGATACAGACTATTACATCTATAACAAAATGGAAACTTCTTTAACTCTTTTTTGACATGGGCTAATCTTAACTGAGTAACCTTCTGACCAAAATATATATCCTTTAAACTCTGGGTATTTAGATTTCCGATCTCCAATTCCAAAAAATTATCAAGGCAGCAGGGTGTAATTCTACCATCCCAAGATATAGCCATTTGCCATGCCATATAGCAGGGGTTGCTTTTTGTCAAGATTGTCTGATTCTTAATTGCGCCTTTTTTTCTTCTTATTTTCCTTAAATTATTATCGCTTGTATTATCTCTTATCAATTCAAGCGAAGCACATATTTTCTTATGTAAAACCGTGGCTTCCTCCTGACAGCTTAATTCTGTATCGCAGCGTTTTATCCAAATGAAATCATTATTTTCATTATAACTCCATTGGTGGCCTTGACGAAACTGTATCCCCATCTGAGTAAGAAAGTTCTTCCAATAGTAAAGAAATTGTTTAATCTCTTTAGAATTCTCGGGTAATACAATTGCTTGATATATTAGATGTAGATTATTCAAATTGATTTTCTTCCTCTCCTCAATCATTGTCTTAATATTCTTGTAGATCTTTTCACTAATATCAACTTGTTTAATCTTTGCAATTGTGGCTGGAGAAAAACCATCGATACCAAAAGTAAGATAAAACTTTACTTGGGGATTCCTCTTGGTAAAATCAAGGATAAGACTGGTGAATTCTTCTGTCATATGAGTCGCATTGGTGGCAATGGAAATATAGGAAGCAAAATCTTTTTTAAACAAATAGGAAAGCATATCATAAAACTGGGGATGTAAGAATGATTCTCCTAGCCAATATAATCTTAAATCGAACTCATCCTTAATGAATCCTTCTTGTTTAAATATTTCTAACTCGTCTACTATTTTTTTCCATAGTTCAAATCTCATAAATCCCTGTTCTCTGTTATGAGGCTTCAAGGGACGGCTGTGAATACAGTATATACATTTAGAGTCGCAATAATCTGTTGGCTCAATATTAATGGAAAGCATATTCTAATGTTTAACTATTATCTTCTAAAGAAATTCTTCTTTTGTAAACTACTAATGTAAAACTGTCCTCAGGTACTTCCAAGAATACGCCAAATTCCTCAGGATGATTCTTTAACCATTCTCGAACTATCCTTAGTTTCGTTCTATATACCTGCGCCTGCTCGCCATAATTTAGTTCTTTTATATCGACAATATAAAGGATATTCTTTTGTTTAATATGCTCCATTGTCCCTGATAAACTAGACTGAGAATCGATAATATTCCAAAAAGTAAGGTCAATGTTATTTATTGTAGAATAATAATTAAACACTGTATGATCGTAAAACTGAGGGTTAAGTAATGTAAGTACTATTCTTCGTATCTTTCTATTTTTTTTCTGCATAATATTTATATCTTGATCGATTTTTGTAATAATTTTATTAATAT